>JBBQYN010000054.1:0-11073 GCA_038208655.1 Actinomycetales bacterium | reverse complement strand
GAGAAGGACTACCGGGCCACCCACGGGCGCAGCCCGGACGCGGTCGCCCGGATCAAGCTCGCCCAGCAGGCCACCCTCGAGACCCGCCCCGCGAAAGCCCACGCCCGATCCCTCGCCGGCCTCCGCGCCGAGTGGGCCGCGAAGGCCGCCGAACGCGTCGGAGCCGCCACCGTCACGAATCTTTTGAAGGATGCCCGCGCTGCAGTACCGACCATGGGCAGTGTGCCGGGGGAGTTGCGGGTGGTGGATGTGGACCGGGCGGCACGTGAGGTGGTGGCGACGGTGTCGGAGCATCACGCGGTCTGGGGTCCGCACATGATCGAGGCCGAAGCCCGCCGCTGGGTCCAGAAAGAAACCAGCCTCGGCCCCATCCCCGAAGGCACCGTCGAGCAGATCACCCGGCGCGCACTGGAGACCGACTCGATCGCAGTGACCCCGCCCGCCCCGCACGGTTCCTTCGAGCCCCTGACCCGCCGAGACGGGTCGAGCATCTACGAGCACAAGGGCCGCATGCTCTTCACCTCCACCGGCCTCCTCACCGCCGAAGACACGTTGTTGGCCGCCGGCCGCACCCGCACGATCGCCCCCATCACGGTGGCAGAGTTCGACCGCACCGCCGCCCGCCACACCGGACCCTTGGATGCCGGGCAGCGTGCCCTGGCACGAGAATTCACAACATCCGGCACACTCCTCGTCGTTGCGACCGGGCCCGCCGGCGCCGGGAAGACCACCGCCCTCGCTTTGGCCGCCCGCGCCACCGAGCACGCCGGTGGCCGCCTGATCGGGTTGGCCCCGTCAGCGACGGCCGCGGCCGTGTTCCGCGACGCCGTCGAGGTCCCGGCGGCCACGATCCACTCCTTCGTCCGCGCGTACGACACCCACGGGGACGCCACCGTGGACAGTCGCCATCCGGAGGAGTTGAAGGTGCGTGCGGGGGACATCATCGTCGTCGACGAGGCCGGCATGGCCGGCACCCTGAACCTCGCGAAGGTCACCAGCATTGCGGAGCGGCACGGGGCGCACGTGCGCCTGATCGGTGACGACCGTCAGCTCGCCGCTGTCGAGTCCGGCGGGGCGCTACGCCTCCTGGAACGCGAAGTCGGGTCCGTGAAGCTTGAGGAGATCCACCGGTTCACGTCCCCGGCCGAGGCCGAGGCGACCCGGCAGCTGCGCGATCCGGCCACGGTGGGGGACCCGTTCCGCTGGTACGTGGACAACAACCGGGTTACCGGTGGCGGCATCGACCGGATGACCGACCATGTCTTCGCCGCCTGGCAGCACGACGACGAAGGCGGCAAGAACGCTGTCATGCTCGCCCAGCAGAACGTGACCGTCACCGACCTCAACACGCGGGCCCAGGCGTACCGGATGGGCTCCGGCCTGGTCTCCGGGAAAACGTCCTCGGAGCTGCGCGATGGACTGGCCGCGTACCAGGGTGACCGGATCGTGACCCGCTTGAACGACGCCACCCTTCGCACCGGGCGAGGTGCCGACCGGGTTAAAAACGGTGACGTGTGGACGGTGGGGAAGGTGCAACCCGACGGGGCGTTGACTGTCACCCATGCCGGGCACGGCGGCCGCATTACGCTGCCCGCCGAGTACGTGCAGAACAACGTCGAGCTCGGCTACGCATCGACCATCCACCGCGCCCAGGGCATGACCGCGGACACCGCCCACGTCCTCGCCGACTCCTCCACCTCCCGCGAACTTGTGTACGTCGGGTTGACCCGTGGGAAGGAAGCCAACCACCTGTACGTCGAGACCGAAGACGCCCAACCGATGAGTGACGTTCTGGCCGCTATCGCCGGCCACAGTGACGGGATGCTCTCCGCGACCGAAACCATTCGTGCTGAACAGGCCCGCGTCGATGATCTGGTCACCCTCATTGACCAGTATGGCGACGTGGCCGAACGCGCCAACACCGTCCGCTTCACCCAACTCGTCGGCGACACCCTGGGGGAACAGGATGCCCGGAACCTCACCAGCTCCGAGAGCTGGGGAGCTGTCGCCGCCGCTCTCACCCGTGCAGAAACCCATGGTCTTGACCCGGCCGGTGTGCTGCGGGACTCGTGGAACGAACGAGAACGCGGCACTGCCGACGACGTTGGCGCGGTCATCTCTCACCGGATGGAACGACGCCTCGAAACAGCCCCCGTCGACCAGGCGTCGGCCGCGGCAACCGAGCGTCCGGCGGTGCCGGCGTGGATCGCCGATCGGCGGGTGCTCGACGCCGCTGGCACTGACCCCGCGTGGCGGGACCATCTGGGGGAGCGGTACGAGTACCTGGCTGTGCGTCTCGAGGAGCGCGGCACGGCGATCGCCGCGGAGAAGCCCGACTGGGCGCAGCAGCTTGGCGACGTCCCGGATGAGAGTGCCCGCCGGCAGGAGTGGGTGCGCCTTGCGGCTGAAGTTAACGTGTTCCGTGACCGGTATAAGGTCGACCCGGCACTGACGCAGGCGATCCCTGAGGCGTACCGTGAGCGCAGTGTTGGTGCGGAGCTCGCGGCGCGCGTGACTGCCCTGGAGAAGGCGCAGACTCAGCCCGCCGCGCCGAATGCGCCCGCGGCGGGGCGGCACAAGACGTCCGCCGCCCTCGACGCGATGCGGGCCGCGAACCGGGTCACGGCCGACCGGCAGCGCGAAGCGCAGCGCGCCGCCGGCCTCACGGTGAAGGCTCGGCCAGCACCCCGGGGCGACGAGACGAAACAGGCCGAAGACCCCCGTACCCGAGATGACGGCCGCGAACGATAGAGCCGAACACCCCGCCCTGATTGCGACGTGGAGCTATCGTTCACGCAGTCCGCGATGACCAGGCCGCGTAGCCCGAGAGTTCAGCGCCCGACGAGACGCGTTCCGGGCGCTGGGGTGGTCGTGTTCCCATGTAGGTCCCACCGACGCTGGGCATGGTGAGGTCAGGGTGACCCACGAAAGTGAATATCAGAAATAGCACACATTGGCCGATGTAGGCTATTTCCCACTTGAAATAATGTCGGGAATATCCCACAATGACTGATGTGGGATATTCCCCACATGTAGGGAGCAGCATGGATGTGTATACCGCCCGGGACCTCGGTGCCGCCGCGCGCCAGAAACGAGAGGCCCTGGGGATGACTCAGCAGGCTGTGGCTGACGCCGCCGGGGTGACCCGCGACTGGCTTCTCGGGTTCGAGGCTGGCAAACCCGGCTCTTCCCTCGGTCGGGTGCTCACCGTCTTGAACGCCTTGCGGCTGCACCTTGACCTGGTGGATAGCCCGGAGGACGAGCGTGGCAACGCCCTCGATGACGTGTTTAGTGGCTTGGGCAGCTGATGGCCCGCGAACTCCGCGTTTACCTCGACGGTGCGGCCGCCGGCACGCTGCACCAGAGCACGCAGGGCAACACCACGTTCCGGTATGACGACGAGTACCGCAGGGCGCGTCCCGCGCCCACCCCGCTGTCTTTGTCCATGCCGCTGACCCGGACGGAGCACCCCAACAAGGTGGTTCTCCCGTTCCTCCAAGGCCTGCTGCCGGACAGTCCCACCAAGCTTGAGCAGCTCGCCCGCGAGCACCACACGTCCGTTCGGAACGCCTTCGGACTCCTCGCCCACGTCGGCCGGGACTCAGCCGGTGCCGTGCAGGTGCTCCCGCCGGGGGAGGGCTCCTCCGACGCTGCCACCCGGCAGGGCGACATCACCCGGCTCAGCGACGCCGACGTCGGCGAGGTCATCGCGGACCTTGTTGCCCACTCCGACACCTGGGGTCAGCAGCGCGCGGAGATGCACTGGTCTCTTCCTGGCGCCCAGCCCAAGGTGGCCCTGTTCCGTTTCGACGACGGGACCTGGGGCACCCCGAACGACTCCACGCCCACCACCCACATCCTGAAACCGGCCGTCCCGCCGTACACGGACCATGACGTGAACGAGCACGTCACCATGGCCGCCGCCCGGCTCGGCGGTTTCTAGCCAACGTCGCATCACCTGAGGTACAGGAGAAGCGATGTCTGAGAGTTCACGAACGCGGCGAAAGGGCACCGGTGCACTGCCGATGGTCGAGACGCGCACCAAATATGCTCAGCTAATGAGGCAGGGAATTAGCAACGCCGAGGCGTGCCGAACACTCAACATCAACCGACGCACCGGCATGCGCTGGCGGCACGGCCGCACCGTGACCGATGCCCGTGGTCGAGCAACGACCTACGCGCCGATCTCGCTGAAAGCGCCACCGACGATTTCGTCGCGGTACCTCTCCGAGGGTGAACGGGTCCAGATCGCTGATGCGCTGCAGGTGGGAAAAAGCCTTCGTCAGATCGCCGCCGAGATGGGACGAAGCCCGTCGACCGTTAGCCGGGAAGTGGTTCGAAATCGTTCCCCGCGGGGGAAACGATATGCTCCGCGTGCGGCACAGGTCCTGGCGGATGCCGCCCGGAAGCGCCCCCGCCCAGGAAAGATCGCCGGGAACCCTCTCCTGCGAGATGCAATCTCGAAACACCTTCTCGAACAATGGAGTCCGCGGCAGATCAGTCACCAGTTACGCATCGATTATCCGGGACAGCCCGAGATGAACGTCGTTCACGAGAGTATCTATCAAGCCCTGTATTCGCCACACAGCACGGGTCTGTCCCGCGGAATGACCCGTCACCTCCGAACCGGGCGCCGCGGTCGACTGAACCATCGTCGAACCTCACGACGACGATCGCGTTTCTCTGGGCCGCTCCTGGGCGAGCGCCCCGCTGAGGTCGCCAAACGGTTGGTGCCCGGCCATTGGGAGGGCGATCTCGTGTGCGGAACATTCAACCGCTCAGCCATTGCAACACTCGTGGAGCGCACAACGGGCATGCTGCTGCTGGTGCATCTCAACGGCAAACGTGACGCTGCCACCGTCCGTGAACGCGTTGGTCGGGCTATGTCAGCGCTGCCGGCGCACCTGCGGAAGTCCTTGACGTGGGATCAGGGTTCGGAAATGGCTGAGTATCTGCAGTTCCAGACGGAGACGAGCCTCCCTGTCTATTTCTGCGATCCGCATTCGCCCTGGCAACGAGGCTCGAACGAAAACACCAACGGGCTCATCCGCCAGTACTTTCCCAAGGGCACCAATCTGAACCTCCACAGTCCGGAACGCTTGGCTGAAGTCGCGGCGAAGATCAACGGGCGGCCTCGCGAATCACGCAATTGGGAATCAGCTCAAGCGCACTTCGATAGGCTCAGGGAAATAGCCAACATTTGATCGAGTGATGCGACGTTGGCTGGAATACGCCCTCCTCGGCCTGGCCGTGGCCGACCACGAGCTGCTGAGCACCGACCGGGGCGACCGGGTGTTCGTCTCCAAGCGCTACGACCGGCGGAAGGTGGCTGGCCGGTGGTCCCGGCTGCACCAGGAGGACCTCTGCCAAGCGCTCTCTGTCGCCCCCGACCGGAAATACCAGCTGGACGGCGGTCCCGGTGTCAACCAGGTCGCGGCTCTGTTCGACACCCTCGCCGATCCCCGCGACGCGGCCGACAGCCGGCGCCGGTTCTTCGATGCCTTGGTGTTTAACGTGTCCGCCGCCTGCACCGACGCTCACGCCAAGAACTTCTCCATGCTTCTCGTCGGCAACCGCGCCACCCTCGCCCCGCTCTATGACGTGGGCACTCACGCTCCATACCCGTCGCGGGAGCCTCTGCGCTCAGCGATGAAGGTCGACGACGAGTACGCTCTCGACGCCATTGGCAGGCCGGAGCTCCTGAAAGCTGCCGCCAGACTCCGCATCTCGGCCGATGTGGCCGAGGCGCGCGTGACGTTCCTGCGTGCGAACCTGGCCGGGGCGTTCGCCGACGCGGCCGCGGCCACCACCGGGAGCCCTGAGGTGGCCGAATACGCAGCCGTGGTGGCCGACTCGGTGGCCAGGCGGGTGGCCAGCCGCGGCTGGGCGTGAGTGCACGGCCTCTGCCCGGCTGGCCGGGTCAACCGACACAGCTGCGGTGCGCGGCGATGACGAAGTTGTCGACCTCCGCAGGCATCGAAGGCCCGCCAGGCCACCCACGGCGACCAGAATAAATTCAGACAGAACTGCCTAATCTCTCATCGGTTTTGCCGCAAAATCCCTGAAGCATTATCTAATTGCAACTGCCTCAAGATGGATGGGACAAAATGATTAATAGGCGTTTTATGCAGCACCATTTTCAATGAGTGGACAACTATTTGACATAATACACATTATCGGTCATATTGGGTGTTATATCACCTGCAATATTGACCGTAAAAAGGCCAGCAATTCTTGCCGCCAAGTCCGTGACACGAAATACTGGAGAGTATGAGTACTCCTGCCTCCGCTTCGTCGCCAGGTCACCGCGCCTACGAGGACTCTGTGCGGCTGGACACCGGAGGGATCGTCACGCGTCTGCGCGAGATTCTCGGCGCCCAACTCGTCGCCTACCTGGGCCGGGTGTCGAACACACGCTCCGTCCGTGAATGGGCGGACGGTTCGCGTGCACCTGGTGCGGACGTCGTCCAGCGGCTGCGTACCTCTTATTACGTGGCCGGCATTCTGATTGAACGGGAGAGCGCGAAGGTAGTCCAGGCGTGGTTCCAGGGCATGAACCCGGAGTTGGGTGACCAGTCGCCCGCTGCGCTGCTGCGCACTGAACCGCTCGACGCAGTCGGCCCGAAAGTCATCGCGGCCGCTCGGTCCTTCGCTGCTCACGGTTAGGTCCGGAAGCCGCGCGTGCGTGAGCCGGGGCGTACGCACGAAAAAGCCCCGGCATGTATCGTCTGGGGAAGACGAGCATGAGTACCGGGGCTAATCGTTGAAGTGGGGGGACTTCAATGGTTAACGGTACTCGGGTATTGCCGTGGTGATGATTCCGCCGTGCCTAGTGACGACAAATTCGCGGCCCCGTCGCAGGTCTCGAACCGGTCAGCTCGGGCGGACCCACTGTTGTTGTGCTGGGTCCCAGGCTCCGTCCTCGATTTCGGCGCTCAGGGCTGGCCGCAGCATCCCGTTGACCAGTGAGAGCGCGTCTTTATGGTCGGGTACGTCGCTCAAAAACGGAACGGTCTTGGCGACTTTGCGGTATCCGTCGGTCATAGAGCGTGGTGCCTGAAGAATCGTGAACGACGGCAGACCACGCTGGTGCGCTTCGGTGTGGACGCTGACGCGGAGTTGGCGTGCATCGATTCGCATTGTCTTCGTGAGGATGGCCAGGTCGACGAGATCTTTTGTTCTGGTGGATGCCTGGCCGCCGTAAGTCGATAGAGTCGCGCACACCTTGTCGGCGATCTGATCTTCGACCGCGATCGCCTGGTAGGGCACGGCCGGCCCCAGACGCGACATGTCGAGCCTGAACGCTGGAGTAATGATGTCCAGGGGCGCGGCAGGCGTGCGCTTGTGGACGGCCAAGTCAACGCTGAGGCGGTTGCGGGTACCGGCGCCTCGAACAGTGACGCTAAATGTGATGGCCGCAGCGTGGAGCTCAGGCTGATTGGGCCCACCGGTGTCACGGTGGCTGACATACCGGAACTCGAAATGATCGCCGAGATCGATGCTCGCGGCTGCGGTGAGCTGGGTGATGGCGGCATCGATACTCAGCTCCGCCGTCTCAAGGTCCACGTCGGTCGTGCTTCGCGATTGGGGAAGCCGGGCAAGCATGCTCGTGCCTCCTTTCAGGGCGAAGGGGCAATCGTCCTGCGA
Organism: Actinomycetales bacterium; assembly: GCA_038208655.1. GTDB lineage: Bacteria > Actinomycetota > Actinomycetes > Actinomycetales > Microbacteriaceae > Cryobacterium. Next base: position 3,426 of record JBBQYN010000054.1, on the reverse strand, counting down.
GAATACCCGGCAGAGAAAACGATCGAAGATAGCCAGTTCGATGAGGCTCTGGACGGAGGACCCGACGCCGCTTCGGTGCGCTGCGCGGGCCTTTTCTGTGATCGCGGAAAGCACCGCGCGTCCGTCGGGGTAGGGGGCGTCAGCGGTCATTGTTCTCTTCTTTTCTCCCGGACTCCTCTATGGCGCCGGTTGTCGGACCCGGCGAGGATCCAGTTGGGACTGAGAAGTCGATCGTGGGAATGGTGATTTTCGGTAGTGATGCCGATATCTGCGCGGCGATAGATTTCGTGATGGGATCCATCTGTTCACGTTGGCGCTGAAGAAATGGGCCGAGCACCGTATCCGTGATGTCAGACACGAGGCGACTCTGATCCAGACGTATCGGTGTGAGCATCCGCTCGATCTGTTCGCGCAGTTCGCCGCCCCCCGAAAGCTGGAGCTCTAGGCCGGCGATGATGGTTCTGAGCTGTTCACCTACTGCCTGACTGACGATTCCCTCGAAGGCGGCGCCAATAGAAGGCCGCTGTAGGAGCGCTTGCGCGGCAGCGACATCGTCGATTCCCGCGCTCCGGCGGAGTTGTTCCAGCAGCGCGGGGCCGTCGCCTCGAGGGTGGCCATATCGTGCGGCGAACGGGGTCAGTAAAATGCCGAGGTATTCGAGGTTGACGACTCGTTCCCCTCGGGTTGCGTCGGCCAGCACGTCCCCGACCAGGGACAGGTCGCCGATCTCGTCGACAAGGTCGGCGACCGTGCGTTCGATACTCGTCACCGGGAGACCACCGACAACCACAACGTCGCGGGAATCCAGCTGGCGCCGGCTGTAGACAATGTCGGTTCGTTGCGTTTGGCGCCGTTCGCTGGTGATCAGGCGATACGGGACTGGGTTGATATCGCCGCACTCATAAACAGCGGCTGCAGCCGCCCCACCCACCACGACTCGCGGGGTACTCACCCGCTCCCACGCCAGCACCATTGGTTCAGTCGACATCCAAGCAGCGCGCAGATCATCGAGAGGCGCGCCCGGCACTCCCCCGAGCCGGTACACCCCGTGAGCGAGTCGCTCGAGTCGCCCATCTCGTTCCCGATGCGAGAGATTGGCACGACTTACACCCCGCGCCCGCGCCTGAGCCGTGGTGAAGAGACCCCACTGGCCGGCAGCCAGCTCTTCAAGGATTGGTTCAACAACAACGCTCATACTTGAAAAGTATAACCAGAGTATGCTTTTCAAGCAATTGTGTTCTCGAAAGGCGGACCTGAAGGAGACTCCCGTCCGTGCGGGATTACGCGACACGGCGGCTCCAAGACGGAGGCGGAGCGCTGGTTGTCGATTTCCGTCCTCGACTCCACCAATTTCGCACTCGCGTGCACGGCTCGTTCAGGCCACCACTGGCTTTGGCTCTGTGCCCATGAGGGTCCCCTGTGAAGGCTCAAGCGAGTCAGCGATCTCAGCCTCCAGCACAGAGGCATAATCACTCTCATGACCAATGGTGTTCGGCTTCGATTCAGGGCGTCACGGACCTCGCGCTGGATGCGAAGTTCATCCAAGCCCAAGTACTTTTCTCGAGTCGCCTTTGCGATTCCAATCAGTTCCGGTGGCACGTCTTCGAACATTCGGATGCTCGTCGTCAGGGGCATCGTCGTGATGTCACGTACGCCCAGTTCTCGCCGCAGTGGCCCAAGACGCAGGATCTGCGCACCGTTAAGGGCGAGGCCTAGTCAGCTGGAAGTTCCCCGGCTCACAGCACAGAGTGGCGACGCACATCGGCGTTCTCCTGCAACTTGGCCAGCACCTCATAGAGATGATCCCGGCATATCTCAATCTCGCCCGAGAAGTTGACTACGAGGTGCACACGAGGTGAGGTTGCACGCTGTTCATTGGTTCTACCTGCCATGATCGACAAATGGGGTTCCTAAATCGAGTTTTTGGCCGTACGCACGCGCAGTCCGCCAACGAGGGCGGTGTTGAAGGTCTCGTCAAATTGAGCGGCACCACAACGACCTGTCGCACCGCTATCGCTGCGCTAGCGGAGCGCCACGGCGCCGCTGACGGCGGCTACCTCGAATTGCCTGGTTCGCTGCAACGAGAGCCCGATAACCCGTTCGACGCGAATGCGGTGGCCGTCATGGTCGAAGGCGAGCGCGTCGGCTATCTTCCTGGCTACACCGCTTCCGCCGCTCCAATCTCAACCGGCGTCTCCATTGCGGTCCGCGTGCAGATCTTCACCGAGATGCTGCCAAAGGGGCTTCGCGCCGAGGCGTGGGTTTGGGGTGGGTCCCAGCGGCCCCAGTGGGAATGGTCGGAGTCGAAGCGACCGCCAATGTCCTCGACGGCGAAGGCCCACGCCACTCAGTCTCGCCGCAGCAATATGGTTCGCGAGGCGTTGGTTGACGGTGGTACCCGGGCCGCAGACTTCAAGGCGGGCATGGTCAATGGAGTGCACTACCTCGAACTAGCGGAGCCGATCAAGCAGCTTAAGCGTGAAGGGCGCTTTGAGGACGCCCTGGTCCTTTGCTACGCAGCGATCGAAGGAGCCGAAGGGGACCGCAACGGTGGAACGCCGGCACCCGCCTATACCAAGCATGCGGCGATCATCCTTCGGAAGCTCGGGCGACGGGACGAGGAGATCCAAGTGCTGAATCGCTGGCTCGGGCACTGCCCACCCCAATACCGTGATGGTAGTCAGATCGGAGAACGGCTCGCGAAGCTCGGCTGACGCTACATCCGGCAGATGGAAGGCATGAGCCTGCCGGAACCGGTGCGCATTTCGGTCAACGGAGCGTATCGCCACCTTGACGTCAGACCGAGCAGCGAAACCCGTCCAGATGGAATGGGATTGGCTGTGGACTTCGGTGGGCAACTAGGGCGCAGTGAAGCCGTCGCTTCATCAGCCATGGCCACTACAGCTCCACGTTGTCAGGTGGCATCGACACGGGCACGGTTTCGGCAGCCTTGTCCTTGCGACGGTGGAGGTGTCCTTGGTCGGGGTCGCAGTCGCGGAAGGGTCCGTTGCTTTTGTCGAAGATGATGGTGGCGTGGCGGTCCCAGTGGTTGATCCACCAGGACGACACGGCGCCGGCGTCGCCGTCCATGACGCTGGCGTCGGCTTGCATGCTGGCTTGCCAGAGGGCTTTGAAGCGGGCGACGACTTCGGGGTGCAGCCACCATTGGGTGCACCACGGTGTGGGTTTGGTGCCGACGACTTCGACGGTGGCGAGGTGACCGGTCAGCCAGTCGAGGAACATTTGGCGGACGTCGACCGCGTCCTCTTCAGGGCCGGTCGAGTCGTCGTACTCAGTCATGGGCTGCTACCTCCGCTGCAGTGGTGTCGTCGGGAACTGTGACCGGTGCCGGCCTGGGGTTCGGTGTCCTGGTTGGGGTGCGTTTGATGGTGGTGGTGAGGGTTTTGTCGCGGAACCAGGGGACGG
>JBBQYN010000053.1:0-11116 GCA_038208655.1 Actinomycetales bacterium | reverse complement strand
GTTCCCGCCGCGAGTGACGGTGCGACGAACCCGGTGGCCGGGTCGGGCGTGACCGACACCGCGGCCGGCACTGAAGGAGTTGTGGTCGCGGGCGGCGTAGAGCCTTCCTGGCCGGATGCGCCGAGCACTCCGATGGGGGCGAACGTGGTCACCAGCGCCACGGCGAGCGCGGTCGCGATCCGGTGCGGGCGCGGCCGCCGTGGGGGCTGAACGGGCTGGAGGGCGGGGGCAGGTTGCATCACGAGTGGGTCCCATCTGGCCGATGTGCGCCGAAACCCTGGCAGGCTCCGCGTCAGTGAGACGGTAGCCGGGGAAGGTGCGCTCGGCTAGGGCGCACCGAGATATCTGGCCGTGTGGGCACAACGACGCAGCCCCGACCGAATCGGTCGGGGCTGCGCGTGTGTGAACTGCGGGCGGTCGGTTAGGCCAGGCGCGTCTGCAGGTTCCCGGCGATGGCCGCGAGGAACTCTTCCGTGGTCTGGTACGCCTGCTCCGGGCCCACCAGCAGGGCGAGGTCCTTGGTCATCTGACCGCTTTCAACGGTCTTGATGACGACGTCTTCAAGGGTCAGCGCGAACTCGGCCAGGGCCGGGTTGCTGTCCAGCTTGGCGCGGTGCGCAAGGCCCCGGGTCCAGGCATAGATCGACGCGATCGGGTTGGTCGAGGTGGGCTTGCCGAGCTGGTGCTGGCGATAGTGGCGCGTCACGGTGCCGTGCGCGGCCTCGGCCTCGACGACCTTGCCGTCGGGGGTGGAGAGCACGCTGGTCATCAGGCCGAGCGAGCCGAAGCCCTGCGCCACGGTGTCGGACTGCACGTCGCCGTCGTAGTTCTTGCAGGCCCAGAGGTAGCCGCCCTCCCACTTCATGGCGGATGCGACCATGTCGTCGATGAGGCGGTGCTCGTAGGTGAGTCCCGCGGCCTCAAAGTCGGCCTTGAACTCGGTGTCGAAGATGTCCTGGAAGATGTCCTTGAAGCGACCGTCGTAGGCCTTCAGGATGGTGTTCTTGGTGGACAGGTAGACGGGAACCTTGCGCTCGAGGCCGTAGTTCAGCGAGGCGCGGGCGAAGTCCACGATCGACGAGTCGAGGTTGTACATGCCCATCGCGACGCCGTCGCCCGGGGCCTCAAAGACCTCGAAGGTGGAGGGCTCGGAGCCGTCCTGCGGGGTGAACGTCATGCTGAGCGTGCCCTTGCCCTCGAAGCGGAAGTTGGTGGCCTTGTACTGGTCGCCGTAGGCGTGCCGGCCGATGATGATCGGTTTGTTCCAGCCTGGCACCAGGCGCGGGATGTTGGAGATGATGATGGGCTCGCGGAAGATGGTGCCACCGAGAATGTTGCGGATGGTGCCGTTGGGCGAGAGCCACATCTTCTTGAGGCCGAATTCTTCGACGCGGGCCTCGTCGGGGGTGATCGTGGCGCACTTGACGCCGACGCCGTGCTTCTGGATGGCGTGGGCGGCGTCGATGGTGATCTGGTCGTCGGTCTCGTCGCGCTTTTGGATCGAGAGGTCGTAGTATTCGAGGTCAATGTCGAGGTAGGGGTGGATGAGCGTGTCCTTGATGGCGTGCCAAATGATGCGCGTCATCTCGTCGCCGTCAAGTTCAACGACCGTTCCTTCAACCTTAATCTTCGACAATTGTTTCTCCTCAGAAATTCGGTGGCCGATCGGGCCACGGATCAGCCTACCGGATAGTGCAAACTATCTTGACATCGAGATACATTCGAGTGTCGTGGGTGTCGGCATTAATCCCGACTATCCGCTCGGCCCCCGGGCACGTTAGCCTGATCCCATGGGTGAGCTGAGACTGGAAGAACTATCCGCACAAAACATTGTGGCCGCGAACACCCTGAGCCTGAAACCGGGCCAGGAGGCTTTTGTGGCTCCGGTGAGTTACGCGGTGGCGGTGTCCGTGATCAATCCAGCGACCGCATGGCAGCGCGTGGTACTGCTCGACGGGCAGGTGGCCGGGTTCATCCACGGCAACTTCGATCCCGATTCCGCGCACGACGAATTCAAGGCCTGCATCTGGCGTATCAACGTGGACGCCGACGTTCAGGGCCAGGGCGTGGGCAAGTTTGCCGCCGAGGCCCTCGCCAAGGAGGCCCGCGATCGCGGTTTCGACCGCATCACGGTGATCTGGGAATCCGGTGAGGAAGGCCCCGAGGCCTTCTTCCACCGCATCGGCTTCACCGACGTGGGTGAGACCCAGTACGGCGAGGTCATCGGCGCGTTGCAGCTGTAACCGTGGCGCACGACCGTGCCGGCGAGGATTTCGTATCGCGGGTGCTCGCTGTGGTCGGGTCGATCCCGCCGGGCAAGGTGATGGCCTACGGCGACGTGGCCGCGGTGCTCGGTTCCCGGGCGGCGCGCGCCGTGGGCGGAGTCCTGGCGCGATACGGCTCCGACCAGCCCTGGTGGCGGGTGGTGCGCTCCGGCGGGTATCCGCCGACGGGCCATGAGGCGCGGGCGCTTGCACACTATCGCGCCGAACAGACACCGCTTCGCGAAACGGATGCCGGCTATCGCGTCGATGTTGCCCGCGCGCGCTGGTCCCCTCCCCTGCACGCAGTCGCCACGCCAGACTGACCGGCGGCAGCCGCACTGCGGGTTAGCCTGACCGTAGGCCCGTCTTCCCAGCGCACACCCGTGAGGAACCACCACCATGACCAGAACTGCACCCACCCCGGCCCCGGCCTCGCTGCGGAAAGTCCTCGGCAACCGGGACGCACTCGCCCTCGGCTTCGGTGCCATGATCGGGTTCGGCTGGGTCGTGCTGACCGGCGGCTGGATCGCGTCCGCCGGCCCACTCGGCGCCGTGCTGGCGATGCTGACCGGTGGCCTGATTATGGGCATCGTCGGGCTCACCTACGCGGAACTCACTGCTGCCATGCCCCAAGCCGGCGGTGAGCATAATTTTCTGCTGCGCGGCTTGGGGCCGCGGTGGTCGTTCATCGGCTCCTGGGCAATCACGGGCGGATACGTCACAATCGTGTCCTTTGAAGCGGTGGCCTTGCCGCGAACGGCCGAATACCTCTTCCCCAACCTGAGTCAGATCCCGCTCTGGGAGGTGGCCGGAGACCAGGTGCATCTCACCTGGGCCCTGGTCGGCGCTCTGGCCGCGGTCGTCATCACCGTGATCAATATTCTCGGTGTCAAGCTCGCCGGGGTGGTGCAGACCTTCGTTGTCGTGTTCCTCCTGATCATTGGGCTGCTGCTGGTGTTCGGTTCGTTCACCGGCGGCTCAGCCGAGAACATGCAGCCCTTCCTCACCGGCGGCATGTCGGGGTATTTCGCGGTGCTGGTGGTGGTTCCGTTCCTCTTCATCGGCTTTGACGTCATTCCGCAATCAGCCGAGGAAGTCAACGTTCCGGCCCGGCAGATCGGCAAACTGGTCGTTGTCGCGGTGATCCTGGCCACGATCTGGTACGTCATGATCGTGCTGACGACCGCCTCGGCGATGCCGGCCGCGCAGATTGCCGGCGCAGACATTGCGACGGCCGACGCGATGGGGGCGCTGTTCGGCAGCGATGCCATGGCCAAGGTTCTCATCGCCGGCGGTATCGCCGGAATTCTCACGTCGTGGAACTCGCTGCTTCTCGGCGCGTCGCGCCTGATGTACTCCATGGCACGCTCCGGCATGCTTCCGGCCTGGTTCGGTCGGCTGCACCCGCGCTTTCGTACCCCGGTGAATGCCCTCATCTTCATCGGCACACTCTCATTCATCGCCCCGTTCTTTGGCACGCAGATGCTGGGATGGCTCGTCGACTCCGGAGCGCCGAGCATTGTGGTGGCCTACCTGCTCGTGGCCCTGGTCTTCCTGATCCTGCGCCGCCGCGAACCGAAGATGGATCGTCCGCTCCGGGTCGGCGGCCGAGGCCGGGGCGGCATCGTCATCGGGGTGGCCGCCGTGACCCTCTGTGCCGCCCTGCTCAGCCTGTATCTGCCCGGGATGCCGGCGGCGCTCACCCTCGAACCGTGGATCCTGTTCCTCCTGTGGTGGGCCGTCGGATTGACCTTCTTCCTGCGCATCCCCGCCGGCATCGGCGCCGGACCCGATGCCGAGGAGCGACTGCTGGCCCGGCTCGCTCTGCGCGCCGACGACCGCGGGCGTCCAGGCCTGTAGCGCTCGCGGGGGTTTTGGCCCAGTCATCGACTCATCGAGACGGCTTGCGGGCTGTGGTGCTATCGTGCTGCGCATGACCAGCCCGGACACCCCGATCGACCCGGCCGACCCCGTCGCGACGAACCCCGAGCACTACCGGGTGCTGTTCGAGAACGACCGGGTGCGGGTGCTGGACTACCTGGACCGGCCGGGCGACGCGACCACGCCTCATCACCACCCTGACAGCGTCATGCTCACCCTGACCGCGTTCTCACGCCGACTGTCCGCCAACGGGCGCCTGATCGACCTCACCCTGCCGGCCGGTGAGGCGTTCTGGCTGCCCGAGCAGACCCATTCCGGTGAGAACACCGGGTCGACCCCGACCCACACCCTCTTCGTGGAACTCAAGGAACCGGCGGCGATCTCGCAGCCGCCCGCCGCCGCGCCGCTGGGACCCCAGCCCGGCTGACCGGCCGGCGTCGCTTTAGACCAGGGAATCCCGCCAGGCGGCGTGCAGCCGGGCGAACCGGCCGGTGCCGGCGATCAGCTGCGCCGGCGTGCCGTCCTCCACGATCAAGCCGTTCTCCATCACGAGCACCCGGTCGGCGATCGCCACCGTCGACAACCGGTGCGCGATGATCACGGCGGTGCGGTCACTGAGCAGTGTCTGCAGCGCCTCCTGCACGAGACGTTCGCTGGGGATGTCCAGAGACGACGTGGCCTCATCGAGAATGAGCACGGCGGGGTCGGCCAGGAACGCGCGGGCGAACGAGATCAGCTGGCGCTGCCCGGCCGACACCCGGCCGCCGCGCTTGTTCACGTCGGTGTCATAGCCCTGCGGCAGCTGGGCGATGAAGGCGTGCGCGCCCACGGCACGGGCGGCCGTACGGATTTCGGCCAGCGTCGCATCCGGTTTGCCGATCGCGATGTTCTCCGCGACGGAGCCGCTGAACAGGTAGGCCTCCTGCGTCACCATCACGATGGCGCGGCGCAGGTCTTTCGGGTGCAGGTCGCGCAGGTCTACGCCGTCGAGGGTGACGCGGCCGTCAGTGGGGTCGTAGAACCGACTCATCAGCTTGGCGAGGGTGGACTTGCCGGCGCCGGTCGAACCGACCAGGGCGATGGTCTGCCCGGCGGGAATCTGCAGGTCGATCAGCGGCAGCACCACCCGGTCGCTGGTGTACGCGAACCGCACGGCGTCAAAGCGCACCGCGCCGGTCGCCGCCCACAGGTCCACCGGCGTCTCGGGGTCGGGCACGCCGGGGCGTTCCTCGAGCACTCCGCTGATCTTCTCCAACGCCGCCGCGGCGGACTGGTAGGAGTTGTAGAACATCGCCATCTCCTCCATCGGGTCGAAGAAACGCCGGGTGTACAGCAGCGCGGCGAGCAGCGCCCCGATGGCAAGATCGCCATCGACCACGCGGAAACCACCCACCAGCAGCACCGCGGCGACGGTGACGTTGCCGATCAGCACCAGGCCCGGGTCGAAGACGCCGAACAGTTGAATCACGCGGGCGTTCACCCGCCGGTACGACTCCACGAGCGCACCGAATTCGCCCTCGTTTCGTTTCTCCTTGCGGAACGCCTTCACGGCACGGATGCCGGTCATGGTCTCGACAAAATGCACGATCAGGCTCGCCGAGGCCACCCGCGACTGCCGGAACAGGCTTTGCGAGCGCAGCTGGAACCAGCGGGTCAGCGCGAACAGCGGGATCAGGGCGCCGAGCAGTACCAGACCGCTGGTGCCGTCGAGCAGGAACAGCGCGATGCCGGTGAAGAGCATATACAGCACGCCCTGCACGAGCTGGTTGATGCCCGAGTCCAGCAGTTCTCGGATGGCGTCGAGGTCGCTGGTCTGCCGCGAGATGATGCGGCCGGAGGTGTACGACTCGTGGAACTCGAGGCTGAGTTTCTGGGTGTGCAGGAACACCCGTTTGCGCAGGTCAATCAGCACGCTCTGGCTGACCCGGGCCGACAGCACGGTGTACCAGGCGATCAGCAGCGCCCCGAACACGCCGGTGCCGAGGTACACCAGGCCGGTCAGGCCCAGCGGCAGCCAGTCTTCGGCCAGCAGGGCGGGCAGGCCACGGTCGATTCCGAAGGCGATCAGGGCGGGGCCGGCGACCTGCGCGGCCGTGGACACCACGACCACGAGCATCGCGAGCACGACTTTGCCCCGCACCGGCAGCAGCAGGGAGCCCAGCAGCCGCAGCGAGCGGCGTCGAATCTGCCGGCTCTCGGCCGGCGTGAAATCGTGGCGTTCCTCGCCGGAGACACCGGTGACCCCGGGGTCGTCGGCGGTGGTGTCGCTCACAGGGACTCCTCCGCACGCTGGGTCTCCCGGCGTTCTTCATCTTCCAGACTCGAGATCACGAAGCTGTAGTGCGCGTTGCCGGCGAGCAGTTCGGCGTGCGTTCCGACGGCGCTGATGCGGCCGTCCTGCAGCAGCGCCACCCGGTCGGCCAGCAGCACGGTACTCGGCCGGTGCGCCACGATCAGGGTGGTGGTACTGACCAGCAGCTCCCGCAGCGCGCTTTCCACGAGCGCTTCGGTGTTCACGTCGAGCGCCGAGAGCGGGTCGTCCAGAATCAGTACCGCGGGGCGGGCGGCCACGGCGCGGGCCAGGGCCAGGCGTTGGCGTTGACCGCCCGACAGGCTCATACCCTCCTCCCCGACCAGCGTGTCGACGCCCCGGGGCAGGTCGTGCACGAAACCGGCCTGGGCGATCTGCAGCGCGGCGGCGAGGTCGCGGTCTTCGTCGCCCTCCTGGTCGCCGGTGCTGTCGCGGCCCAGCAGCACGTTGTCGCGCACGGACGCCGAGAACAGTGTGGCGTCTTCGAACGCCATGGCGAGGTGGCTGCGCAGTTCGGCGCGGCCGAGATCACGCACGTCGATGCCGTCGACGGCCACCGCGCCATCCGTCACATCGTAGAGGCGGGTAGTCAGCGCGGTGAGGGTGGATTTTCCGCTGCCGGTCAGGCCGACCAGGGCCATGGTCTCGCCGGGTTCGAGCACCAGGCTGACCCCGTTGAGCAGGTCGGGAAAGCGTTCCGGGGAGTCCGGGTAACGAAAATGCACGTCATCGAAGGCGAGCCGGCCCACCGGGCGCTCGAGCACGACGGGGTTCTCGGGGTCGGTGATGGTGTTCGGGGTGTCCAGAATGTCGAAGAACCGGTCGGTGGCCGTGCGCGCGTCGAACGTCATCGAGAGCAGAAAACCGATCGATTCCACCGGAAAGCGCAGCACGGTCGCGGTGGCGAAAAACCCCACCAGCTGGCCCACGCTCAGCTCGCCTTGCCCGGTCAGCCAAACCCCGGCGACCAGGCACAGGGCGAAAGCCACGTCGGGCACCAGAAGCAGCCACAGCCAAATACCGGCGATGGCGCGGGCCTTGTCGATCTCGGTGCCGCGCAGGTCTTCGGCCTGCACGGTGAAATTGCTCAGCGCGAATTTACCCCGCCCGAAGGCTTTGAGCACCCGGATGCCGTGCACCGACTCTTCGACGGCCGTCGCGAGGTCCCCCGCCTGGTCCTGGCTGCGGCGGGCGATGACGGAGTACTTGCCCTCGAAGATGTACCCGTAGATCCAGATCGGAATGCTGCAGAGCAGGAAGATCAGGCCCAGCGTGGTGTTGACCGAGAGCAGAATGCCCACGCCCACGATGATGGTGAGAAAGTTCACCGAGAGCAGCACCAGGCCGAAAGACACCCAGCGTCGAATCAGGTTGAGGTCGCTGACCGCGCGGGAGAGCAGCTGTCCGCTGGGCCAGCGGTCGTGGAAGGCCACCGGCAGGTCCTGCAGGCGGGAGTACAGGGCATTGCGCATGCGCGCTTCGATGTGGGTACCCGGGGTGAGCACGAACCAGCGGCGCAGGGCGATCAACACCGCCTCGACGATGCCGAGGCCGAGCACCAGCAGCACGGCCGGCCAGACGGCACCGGGATCGTTGCCGGCCAGGCCCGAGTCGACGAGCCGGGCGAGCACCTGAGGGATGGCCAGGGCCACCAGACCCGCGAGCAGGGCGGCCAGGGCCCCCCAGCCCAGCCGCGGCAACGCCGGGCGGGCATAGGGGTACAGGCGGAGCAGGGCGCGGAGGGTGTTCCGCCTGGGGCTGGGCATGGTGGTCCTGAACGATGTGGTGGTGCGGCCCGATCAGGCAGCCTTTTAGCCTAAGACGGCCGGCGACGCACCGCAAGTACGGCGGCGCCATCCGTTTCGCGCATGCGGAAGATCAGCGCAGGCGGGCGGCGGCGAGCAGCTCGGCGGCGGCCAGAGTCGTGATGCCGCGCGCCTGGGCATCCGTGAAGATCTGCGCGACGGTGTCGCCGATCGCGTCGACGCGGGCGGCGATGACGGCGGCGTCGGCGTCGGGCTCGCTGGCCAGGTAGAGAAAGATCACTCCCCCGGCGTTCACGACGAAGTCCGGCGCCCAGAGAATGCCGCGGGCGTCGAGTTCGGCGGCGCCGGTGCTCTCGGCGAGCTGGTTGTTCGCGGCGCCGACGACGCCGAGCACGTTGAGTTCGCCGATCACCTCGGAGGTGAGCACGCCGCCGAGGCCGCAGGGCACGAACAGGTCAGCCTGCACCCGGTGCGCGCCGGCGACGGGAACCCAGTCGGCGCCGATTTCGTCGGCGAGGTCGCGCTTGTCGGGGTTGATGTCGGTCACCGTGAGGGTGGCGCCGGCGGCGGCGAGCGCGCGGGCGAGCCGGCCGCCGACCTGGCCGAGGCCCGAGATCACCAGGTGCCGGCCGGTGACCTCACGGCTGCCGTAGAGGGCATCGAGAGTGGCGAGGATGCTCGCGTAAACACCGGCAGCGGTGGCGTCGGCCGGTTCGCCGACTCCACCGGTCGCGGTCGGCAGGCCGCAGACATGGCTGGTGCGTTCCGCGACGATGGCCATCAGTTCGGCGCTGCTGCCCACGTCTTCGGCGGTCATGTAGGAGCCGTGCAGACTCTCGACGGCGTCGCCGAGGTCGAGCATGGCGTCACGTTTCTCGGCATCGCTGAGCACCGTGCCCAGCGGCAGGTAGATGACGGCCTTGCCTCCGCCGAGGGCCAGTCCGGCCGCGGCGTTTTTCAGGGTCATCGCGGCAGAGAGTCGCAGGGCGTCGGCGACGGCGTCAGTCCAGCCGGCGTACTGCCAGATGCGGGCTCCGCCAAGGGCCTGGCCGAGGCGGGTGGAGTGCACGGCCACGATGATCATCAGCCCGGAGCGCACCCCGGTGCTCACGAGCACGCGCTCATGGGTGAAGGGAACGGAGGCGAGGTTGTCAGTCATGTTCGTGGGCTGCGTGAGGTTCATGGTGGATCTCCGGATTCCTCGTGGGGTCGGGGCGGGGTCTGGGTGCGCGGGTGCGCGCGGGTGGCGCAGGGGTGGAGCGCCTGAGCCCAGACTAGCCCTGACCGGAGCCTGAGGGCGGTTCGGTGCGGCCGCGGCGGGCGGCCCGGTCCTCGCCGATGGCCGCGGGGCCCTGCACCCCGATCGACTCCGTGAACTGCGCCGCCCGGGCCTTGGCCGTTTCGGTGCCGGAGAACAACCCCACCGGTTCGGTGACCGGGTGTTCCGGTGCCGGCTTGCGGGCAACGGATGATTCCTCCCGCACCTCCATGCGCCCCACCGGGATCGCCTCAGGGTTGGCGCTCGTGATCCAGTCGATGAGGTTCTCCCGCACCAGGCAGCGCAGGTCAAACAGGGTGGGGGCGTCGTGCGCGGAGACCAGCACGCGCACCCGCACGAACCCGCCCACGGCATCCGTCACCTGCAACACCACCACGCGTTCGTCCCACAGCTCGGTGGCCGCCACGATGCGGTTCAGCTCCACCCGCATGCGGGCCGGGTCGACCCGCCAGTCCAGGTCGAAATCGATGGAGCCGAGCAGTTCGCTGGTGTGCCGGGTCCAGTTCTGGAATGGGTTGGTGGTGAAATACGTTGACGGCAGCACCATGCGGCGGTCGTCCCAGATGTGCACGACCACGTAGGTGAGGGTGATCTCCTCGATCTTGCCCCACTCGGTTTCGACGATCACCACGTCGTCCACGCGCAGGGCGTTGTTGAAGGCAAGCTGCCTGCCCGCGAACACGTTCGCGAGAGTGGACTGCGCGGCCAGACCGGCGACGACGCTGAGCAGCCCGGCTGAGGCGAACAGGCTCGCTCCGGCGGTGGCGGCACCGGGCACGCTGAGCAAAATGGCGCCGAGGGCGCAGACGATGATGACGACCACACCGATTCGGCGCAGCATGCGCAGCTGGGTGCGCACCCGCCGGGCCACCCGGTTGTCGCGCACGTCGACGCGGTACCGGGCGGCGGCGATCTCTTCGAGAAAGTACAGCAGCGCGCACAGCAGCCAGGTGGCCGCGGCCGTGAACAGGGCGCGAAAGATGAAGTCGGCGACCTGGGCGAGGCCGGCGTCAGGCTGCAGGTACAGCGCGGCGGCCAGCCAGAGCAGGCCCATCAGCACGGTGATGCGAAAGGGCACCCGGGTCAGGCGCAGCAGGGTGCGGGCCCAGGCCTTGCGTCGGCCGATGACCCGGAAGATCAGGTAGACCAGAGCGGTGATGCCGATCGCGGCGAGGACCGCCACGATCACGGCGAACACGACCGCCGGAATGTACACGCCCAGAATCGTCATGTTTCCCTCCCGCTGTGGGTTTACCCTAGCCGTCACGGTCCCGCCCCGGAGCCGTACGGCGACCGGGGCGGGGCGAGATGCGGGGCGTCAGTGGAAGAAGTGACGTTCCCCGGTGAAGAACATCGACACTCCGGCGGCTGTCGCTGCGGCGATCACTTCGGGGTCGCGTACCGACCCGCCGGGCTGTACGACGGCGGTGACGCCGGCCTCGAGCAGCACCTCGAGGCCGTCGGCGAAGGGGAAGAACGCGTCGGAGGCGGCGACCGATCCGGGCGCGCGGTCGCCGGCTCGGCTCACGGCCAGGTGGCAGGAGTCGACCCGGTTGACCTGGCCCATGCCCACGCCGACGGATGCTCCGCCGCGGGCAAGCAGGATGGCGTTCGA
>JBBQYN010000052.1:0-11124 GCA_038208655.1 Actinomycetales bacterium | reverse complement strand
AGTCCCCCGGCCAGCGCGCAGGACCGGGCCTCCAACGTGAGCCCGACAGCGGTGAACGGTCCGATGCCGCTGGGTGCCCGCAGCCGGGCGCACACGAACTCGCCCCGGGTCTCCGCCGCCAGGGACGCCGAGGCGACGGATGCCTGCACGAGCGCGGCAGCGCGGTCCGCGCCGTCTCCGCGGGCGAGCGAACGGGCGGCGTCGGCCGCGGCATCCGTCAACCGCACCTGCAGGCCCACCACCTGCACCGCGCCGAGGCAGCAGCCGAGCACGAGCACCACCGCCGGCAGCACCACGGCGAATTCTGCCGTGACGCTGCCGCGCTGGCCGGTGGGGCGGTCAGCCCACGGTGAGCGCACGGCGCACCAGGTCGGTGAGGATGCCGCGCACTTCGTCGCCGCGCAGAATGACGATGAGCAGGCCGGCGAAGCCGACCGCGGCCATGGTGGCCACGGCGTACTCTGCGGTGGCGGCGCCGCTCTCGTCCACGAGCAGTCGGCGGCGGAGACTCTCGCGGTGACGCACGGGTTCGGGGACGGCGGAGCTGCGGGAGCTTCCGGGGCCGACTGGGGCCGGGGCGGTGGCCAGCTGTGGGGCGGGGCGTGGAACCGGGGTCATGGGCTGTCTCCTTCAGGGGTGGCGGGTGTTCGATTGCTCCACTCTTCTCCGCGGCGGCGTCGCTCGGGTGGGCCGCGGCAGATCTGTGCAGAACGGCTAGGCCGGCCCGAGTGTGGAGGAGAGCACGCTCACCAGCAGCGGCACCACTCCGACCAACATGAACGCGGGCAGCACGCAGACGCCCAGCGGCAGCATCAGCGTCACCCCGAGTGCGGCGGAGCGGCGCTGCCCGTCGGTGCGCGCGGCCTGGCGACACTGCTCGGCCTCGCTGCGCAGCAGTTCCGCAGCCGGCACGCCGGCCCGCACGGCCAGTGCCAGCACCCGCTCGACCGCCGCGGCGTCCTCGGCCGCCGCAGCCTCGCGGGTGTCTCCCGGTCCGGCACTATCCGGCGGGGCATGGTTCTGCACGGCGGCATCGACGAGGGCCCGGGCCCGGTCGATAGACCCACCGCCGGCGAGCGCGATCGCCATCAGGTCCAATCGCAGGCCCGGAGCCGACCTGGCTCGCTGCGCCCGCGCCAGCAGCCGGCGGTTCCAGCGTGCGGCCACGAGCAGCAGCCCCGACCCGAGGGCGAGACAGACCAGCCCAGGCACCGTGAAGAGCAGGGTCTGCAGGGCGTTGAATCCCATGCTGGCGGCCAGCAGAATCCCGACCAAGGGCAGCACCATCACCAGCCGGGTAGTGGCGACCGGCCCGGCGAGGGCGACGGAGAAGTCCCGGTGCAGTTGGGCGAGGTCCCGAAAGCTGTGCGCCAACTGACGCAGGCAGCCGGCCAGCGGCGCCCCGGAGTCCGTGGCCACCTGCCACGCCGCGGCCAACCCCAGCCAGGCATCCCCGACCTGGCCGCCGCGCGCGCGGGCCGCGGTGCCGAGCGCGTCCGCCACGCTCTCGCCGCGCGCCCCCGCCGTGGCTGCAGCCCGCAGCATCGGCTCGGTGTCGGCGCCGGCGTCAGCCTCGGTGTCGACGTCAGCTGCCGGGTCGGGTGTGCCCGGATCGGATGTGGCACGCTCGGGCAGCAGGTAGCCCCACGCGCTGGGCGGCGACACACCCGCGGCGAGCAGCACCGCCAGCCGCTGGGCGATGTCAGCGACCTCGGTCAAGGGCGCATCCGCTGCCGGGCGCGAGCTTCGTGCGCGCCACCGCCGCCACCGCCGTCCCCGTATCCGCCGCTTCATCGCGCCACCACCACGAGGCGGTCGTGGTCGTCGAGAGCGAACCGCCCCACCTGGGTGAGCCGGCGCACTCCGTCGCGGCGTTCCAGGTGCAGCACCAGCTGGATGGCACTGACCGCCTGCCGGGCCACGGCGACCGGGCTCATGCCGGCGAGCGCGCCGAGGGCTTCCAAGCGTGCGGGCACGTTCTGCACGGAGTTGGCGTGCAGCGTTCCGGCGCCCCCGTCATGGCCGGTGTTCAGGGCGCCGAGCATCTCCCGAATCTCGCCGCCGCGGCACTCGCCCACCACGAGCCGGTCCGGACGCATACGCAAAGCCTCGCGCAGCAGCGTGTCCAGGCCGATGCGTCCGGCGCCCTCGAGGTTAGGTTGCCGGCTCTCCAGGCCCACCACGTGGGGATGCGCGATGCGCAGTTCCGCGACGTCTTCGATCAGCACGATGCGCTCCCGTGTCGGCGCCTCGCCGAGCAGTGCCGCCAGCAGTGTGGTCTTGCCGCTGCCCGCCGCTCCGGTGATCAGCAGGTTCACCCGGTCGTGCACGGCGGCGACGAGCTGATCCGCCAGAACGGATGCCTCCCCCGGCGGCCCGCACAGCCCTCCCGTCACCAGCACGGCCAGGCTGAGCCGCTGCGCGTGCGGCAGGCGTATAGAGAGGAGCGTTCCCGTGCTCGACACGGGTGGCAGCACGGCGTGCACGCGGATGCCATCGGCCAGACGCACGTCGACGCACGGGCTGGCCTCATCGATATGCCGCCCGCCGAGCGCGACGAGCCGCACGGCGAGCCGGCGCAGGCCCGCCTCGTCGCAGCGCCATTCCGGGCGGTGCCGGGCGCCACGGCCGTCGTCAACCCAGAGCCCCGCCGCTCCGTTTACGAACAGGTCGGTCACACCCGGTTCCCGGGCGAACGGGGCCAGCTCCCCGAGAAGGCCGACGTTCAGGGCTGACTCGGCGGCGGGTGGCTGGATGGCGGGGAGCTGGATGGCGGGCAGCTGGGCCGTCGGCTGCGGCATGCGAGGCTGCTGGGCGCGGGGCACCGGCGTTTGGGCTGCGGGTGCGGACGGCCACGTCTCGGGCATGGGGGCAGGCAGAGGCTCGGCTGCGTGCGCCCGCCGGGTGGCGGCGGCTCGCACCGAGGGCGCGGCGACGAACGGTTCGACCATGCGCCGAGACTAGAGCGCGCTGCCGGCCCCCGGAGTACGATGCCAGAATCTGTGCGTAACGTCGCCGACGGGCCCTGTGTGCAGAAATGGTCGAGGCGGCTGAGGTGCGGAAAACGCACCGTTTGTGGCCGCAGGGACGGTGCGGAGCCCGCATCTCAGCGCCCAGGCGAGGCGGCGACTCTGAAAAGTCCGCAACGCGGACGCGCCCGGCAATCTTCGGCGGCAGCGGATGGCGAAACCCGGTCATCCCCCAATACAGGGGTCTGGCGGATGCCGGTGGGCCGCAGGCCTTCACCATCCGGCCCACCCGTGACGGGTGATAGAAACACACTCTGGTCAGCTTAAAGAGAAGGGGCGGCACCTATTGGGGGGAACAGGTGCCGCCAAGCATCACGCCGATTGGGGGGAACCAGACGCGATGCCGGTCCAAACTTTCGTTCGGACATGAGTTAGTGTACGCGGCAAACCCGTGTGCGCAAGTCCAGATTGGTCCCCGTTAATGGGGACAGGGCCCCCCCTTTCGCGGTACACCGCCAGAACGCCCGTTTTCTGCCCAGTTGTGGCATGTTCTGCAGTCACACGGTCGCGGTAGGGTTCAGGGGTGGCTGGCTCTTTGTCCGCAGCCACCTTTCGCAAAGGAGCGACACCGTATGAGCGCGCAGATTGATCACCTTCTCAACGAAAACCGCCGATTCGCCCCGAGCCCCGAGTTCACCGCGACGGCAGACGCCAGCCCGGAACTCTACGCCGACGCCAAGAGCGATCGACTCGGCTTTTGGGCTGATCAAGCCAGAGAACTGCTGCACTGGCACACCCCGTTCACGAAGACTCTGGACTGGACCAACCCGCCCTTCGCCAAGTGGTTCGAAGACGGCGAACTCAACGTGGCGTACAACTGCCTCGACCGGCATGTGCTGGCCGGTAACGGCGACCGCGTTGCCCTGTATTTCGAGGGCGAACCCGGCGACTCCCGCTCCTACACCTACGCCGAGCTCACTGCCGAAGTAAAGCGCGCTGCGAATGTGCTGATAAAGCTCGGCGTCAACGCCGGAGACCGCGTGGCGATCTACCTGCCCATGATTCCCGAGGCCGTGATCTCGATGCTCGCCGTGGCCCGCATCGGCGCCGTGCACTCGGTCATCTTCGGCGGCTTCAGCGCCGAGAGCCTGCGCTCGCGCATTGATGACGCCAACGCCGTGCTGGTCATCACCGCCGATGGCGGTTACCGCAAGGGCAAGATCAGCGCCCTCAAGCCCGCCGTCGACGCGGCCTTGCAGAGCGGCGACTCCTCGGTGCGCAACGTGCTCGTGGTCAAGCGCACCGGCCAGCCGGTGGAGTGGAACGACCGCGACCTGTGGTGGAACGATGAAATCGAGTCGGTCGACGCCGAGCACGAGGCCCTGCCGTTCCCCGCCGAAAACCCGCTGTTCATCCTGTACACCTCGGGCACCACCGGCGCCCCCAAGGGCATTCTGCACACCAGTGGCGGCTACCTCACCCAGGGCGCCTTCACCCACAAGAACGTCTTCGACCTCAAGCCCGAAACGGATGTCTACTGGTGCACCGCCGACGTCGGCTGGATCACCGGACACAGCTACGTCGTCTACGGCCCCCTCGCCAACGGCGCCACCCAGGTGCTCTACGAGGGCACCCCCGACTCCCCGCACACCGGCCGCTGGTGGGAGATCATCGAGAAGTACAAGGTCAGCATTCTCTACACGGCGCCGACCGCCATTCGTACGTTCATGAAGCTGGGCCGTCAGATTCCGCAGAAGTTCGACCTGTCCAGCCTGCGCGTGCTCGGCTCGGTCGGTGAACCCATCAACCCGGAAGCCTGGATGTGGTACCGCGAGGTCATCGGCAACAACCTCACCCCGGTCGTGGACACCTGGTGGCAGACCGAGACCGGGGCCATCATGGTGTCGGCGCTGTCGGGCCTCACCGAGACCAAGCCGGGCTCGGCCCAGGTGGCCATCCCCGGCATCACCATCGACGTGCTCGACGATGACGGCCTGCACGTAGGTCACGGCAACGGCGGCCTACTCGTGGTGACCGAACCCTGGCCGGCCATGCTGCGCGGCATCTGGGGAGACCCGGAACGCTTCAAGGAGACCTACTGGGACAAGTTCGAGGGCACCACGGGCGCGAAAGACGGCCCGCTGTACTTCGCCGGCGACGGCGCCCGCCTCGACGACGACGGTGACATCTGGCTGCTCGGACGCGTCGATGACGTGATGAACGTGTCGGGGCACCGCCTCTCCACCGCCGAGATCGAGTCGTCGCTGGTGGCACACCACCTCACCGCCGAAGCCGCCGTCGTGGGCGCCAGCGACGAAACCACCGGGCAGGCCGTAGTGGCCTTCGTGGTCATCAAGTTCAGCCAGGCCGAGGAAGCCTCCAACGAAGACATCACCGCCGTGTTGCGCGCGCACGTCGCCGCGCAGATCGGCGCGATCGCCCGGCCGCGTGAGGTCTTCATCGTCGACGAGCTGCCCAAGACCCGCTCGGGCAAGATCATGCGCCGCCTGCTGCGCGACGTGGCCGAAGGCCGCGAGGTCGGCGACACCAGCACCCTGGCCGACACCTCGGTGATGAACATCATCGCGGCGAAGATGCGCCCCGAACCGGCCGCGCAGCTGGAGGGCTAAACCCGGCTCCGAGCACACCACGCAGAACGTCCCGCGACAGCCTGGCTGTCGCGGGACGTTCTGTGTAGGCAATGCGCGGTGCGTGCGGCGCGGCGAGGCCGAACGGCAGCACCCGGCTCAGGCGAAGGTGACGATGAGCTCCACCTCGACGGGCGCGTTCAGCGGCAGCACGGCCACGCCGACGGCGGAACGTGCGTGCACGCCCTTGTCGCCGAAGATCTGTCCGAGCACATCGGAGGCACCGTTGATGACTCCGGGCTGCCCGGTGAAGTCGGGGTCGGATGCCACGAAACCGGTGACCTTGACGACCTGCGTGATGCGATCCAACGACCCGATCACGCTTTTGATGGCTGCCAGAGCGTTCAGGGCGCTCTGCCGGGCGTAACCCTGGGCATCCGTTGCCGAAATGTGACCTGGGCCGTCGCCGACCTTGCCGGTGGCCGGCAGCGCGCCGGCGATCATGGGCAGCTGGCCCGAGGTGTAGACCGTGTTGCCGGCCACGACGGCCGGAACATAGTTCGCCACCGGAGGTACCACGGTGGGCAGGCTGATGCCCAGCTGCACCAGTGTGGCCTCGATCTGCGACATTTAGGCGCCGCTCGCGGCGGTGAGCGGACGCTTCAGGTACGCGACCAATCCGCCCTCCGGGCCGGTGACAACCTGTACGAGTTCCCACCCGTCGCTGCCCCAGTTGTTCAAGATGGCGGCCGTGTTGTGAATCATCAACGGCGTGGTGAGGTACTCCCAGGTGGTCATGCGTCTCCTATTGAGGCTGTTATGCAGAAATGTCCCTTACGCTCAAGTGTATGTCTGCCATAAATCGTACGGTGAGCGGGGCCCTCGGCGGCTTCCTGGGCTTCGTTGGAATGAGCGTCGTTGCGGGCGTTCTCGTTACCGCCGCGGTCACCCCCGCCCTTGCCGTCACCGGCATGGCGGCGACGAACACGATCAACGTGTTCGAGACTCTTCCGGAGTACCTGTCCATTGATGAGCTGAGCCAGAAGAGCAACATCTACGCCACCCAGAGCGATGGCGCCGAGGTGCTGCTGGCCAGCTTCTATGAGCAGAACCGGGTCGAGGTCGCTTTCGACCAGATCAGCGATTTCGCCAAGAATGCGGCTGTTTACGGTGAGGACCCGCGCTTCTACGAACACGGCGGCATCGACCTGCAGGGCACCTCGCGTGCCGCGATCAACCTCGTCGCCCCCGGCGTGGGCAGCGGCGGCGGTGGTTCCTCGATCACCCAGCAGTACGTGAAGAACGTGCTGGTGCAAAAGTGTGAGCAGCTCAACGACTCGACCGAGGTCGACGCCTGCTACCTCGAGGCCACCCAGGAGACCATTGACCGCAAGCTCGCGGAAATGCGCCTGGCGATCGGCCTGGAGAAGAACTACGACAAAAACACCATCCTCACCGGCTACCTGAACATCGCCGGCTATGGCGGCACGGTGTACGGCATCGAATCCGCCGCGAACTACTACTACAACACCACCGCCGCCGCGCTCACCTTGCCGCAGGCCGCGAGCCTGGTCGCCATCGTGAACAACCCGCAGCGTTTTCAGCTCGACCGCCCCGATAGCGAGTTCAACGGTGCTGCGAACGGCTACGCCGCCAACAAGGTCCGCCGCGACTATATCCTCGGCGAGATGCTGCAGTACGAGAGCATCAGCCAGGCCGACTACGACGCCGCCATCGCGACGGTCATCGAACCCGTGATCACCGCACCCAGCACCGGGTGCCAGACGGCCGGCAGCAACGCGTACTTCTGCGACTACGTCACCAAGATTCTGCTGAACGATGAAACCTTCGGTGAAACAGCCGAAGAACGTGCCGGCAACTTCCGTCGCGGCGGCTTCAACGTGTACACCAGTATCGACCTGGACCTGCAGGCGGCCGCGGTGCAGACCATGACCGAGAACGTGCCCTCCACCTATGCCGGCTGGGACGTGGGCGCCGTGATCTCCAGCGTCGAGGTCGGTACCGGCCGGGTGCTCGCTATGACCCAGAACAAGGAGTACAGCCAGGACCCGGCCCTGGCCTCCTCCGGTTCTCCCTTCACCAGCATCAACTACAACACCGACGCGCCCTACGGCGGCTCGAACGGCTTCCAGCCCGGCTCGACCTACAAGGTCTTTACCCTGGCCGAATGGCTCAAGGAGGGGCACACCCTCAATGAGCGCGTCGACTCCCGCCGCAAGGCCAACTGGGGCAATTTCGCGGACAGCTGCCTCGGTACCCAGAACGAGAATTACAACCCGCGGAACGACGCCAACGAGGCCGGCGCCAACTACAGCGCCCTCGAATCCACGCTCGGCTCCATCAACACGGGCTTCATGGGCATGGCCAAGAAGCTCGACCTCTGCGGCATCAAGAACACCGCTGAGGCCTTCGATGTGCACCGCGCCGATGGCGACCCTGTGCGGCAGAACATCAGTTCCATTCTCGGTACCAACGAGATCGCCCCGCTGACCATGGCCGTGGCCTTCGCGGGCATCGCCAACAACGGCGAAACCCACAGCGCCGTCGCCATTGACCGCATTGTGAGCGTCGATGGTGAGGAACTGCCCGTTCCGAAGTCCCGGGTCACCCAGTCGGTGGAACCCGCCGTCGCCGCCGGCATGACCTATGCCATGCAGCGCGTCATGACCAACGGAACGGCGACCCAGTCCTACTTCGCCACCTCGCCGCGGGTGCCGATGATCGGCAAGACCGGAACCACGGACGCGAGCAAGGACACCTGGATGAGCGGTGCCAGCAGCAAGGTTGCCACCGTCGCCGGGGTCGTCAACGTCAGCGGTGACGCACGCAGCCAGCGCAACACCCGCTTCGCCAGTGGCCCGGCCGCGACCGCCCGGCACCGTATGTGGCCCGACGTGATGAGCGTGGCCAACGCCAAGTACGGCGGAGACGCCTTCGCCGAGGCCAGCTCCGACGTGCTGCAGGCCGCCCAGATTCCCGTGCCCGACCTGCGCGGCCAGTCCATGAGCGCCGCCCAGTCCACCCTCGAATCGGCCGGCTTCTTCTTCGCCGACGGCGGCGCCGTGAATTCCTCGCTGCCCGCGGGAACCGTGGCCAGCACCGACCCGAGCGGGGGAAGCACCGCCGCCCGCGGTACCCGCATCACCGTCACGAGCAGCAACGGTGCCGGAGTCGAGATCCCCTCGGTGACCAACAACACCGAAGCGGCCGCCCGAGCCACGCTCACCGCGGCGCCGTTCAGCTTCGCCGTCACCACCCAACCCCAGGACGTGACCGACCCCGCACAGGTGGGCCGGGTGCTCAGTATCAACCCGGGCGCCGGCTCGGCGGCCGCCCCGGGGGACGCGGTCACCATCGTGGTCGGCCGCCTGGCCGCCGGCGCCCCACCCGCCGCCAACCCGGCGCCAGCACCGGCACCGGCACCGGCACCCGACAACGAGGGCTAGGCCCATGACAGCGACACAGCCGAGCGGCCGCCCCGGCCGGGCGGGCGCGCGGCGCCGCAGCGGAGCATCCGTCACCGGACGCTCGATCGGCGGCGCAACGGCACTGCTGGGCGCCATCGGCCTCGGCGCCTTCGCGTGGGGATCGCTGGTGGAACGCCGCCGATTCACGCTGCGTGAGGTGACCGTGCCGGTTCTGGCCCACGGGTCGGCGCCGATTCGGGTGCTGCACATCTCCGACCTGCACATGGCGCCCTGGCAACGCGACAAGCAGACCTGGGTGCGCGGGTTGGCCAAGCTTCGCCCCGACCTCGTGGTGAACACCGGCGACAACCTCGGCCACGCCGACGGCATCGCCGGGGTCGCCTACGCCCTCGAGCCCTTCCGCGGGGTTCCGGGCGTGTTCGTGAACGGGTCCAACGACATGGTGGGACCCGAAATGAAGAACCCGCTGCGGTACTTCCTCGGCCCGTCCAAGCGTCGCGGCGTCGAACCGGATGCCCCGGGCCCGGGATCCAGCGCGACCACGGCCTCGAGTTCCAGCCACGAAAAGCTCGACCTCGCCGGCCTGCACGCGGTGTTCGCGGACCTCGGCTGGACCGACATCAACAACGCGGCCGAGTCGATGAACCTCGGCGAAACCCACATCGAGTTCTTCGGCGTGGACGACCCGCACATCGGCCATGACCGACTCGACCTGATCACCCGCGCCATCGACGACCTGCGCGCCAACGACCCCCTCGGCGACGAGGGCTGGCCTGGCCGTGACGATGCCGCCCGGTCCACGCTCACCATCGGTGTGGCGCACGCGCCGTACCAGCGTATTCTGAACAGTTTCGTGAACCACGGCGCCCAACTGATTTTGGCCGGACACACCCACGGCGGGCAGGTCTGCGTGCCCGGTTTTGGCGCGCTGGTGACCAACTGTGACATTCCGCGCCGCCAGGTGAAGGGGCTCAGCCTCTGGAACCTGGGTCTGCGCACCGCGTTCCTAAACGTCTCCGCGGGCCTCGGCACGTCGATCTACGCCCCGGTGCGCTTCGCCTGCCCGCCGGAGGCGACGCTGCTCACCCTCACCGCCGAGTAGCGCGACACGCGCGTGCGGCGGCCCGTGTCGCATGCGCCGGCAAACGGGCCTATACTAAACAAGGCCCACGGGCCATCGGGGTATGGCGCAGCTTGGTAGCGCGCGTCGTTCGGGACGACGAGGTCGCAGGTTCAAATCCTGTTACCCCGACAGCAAACCCCCACTCCTTCGGGAGTGGGGGTTTTTTTTGTTTGACTCTGTCGACTACTCGTGCAAGAGTACTCAAGTGTCCAGCATCCGTCTCTTCATTCTCGGTTCCCTCAGCGAACGCGGGGCGATGCATGGCCACCAGCTGCGACTTCTCGCCGAGGAGGAACACGTGAGCATGTGGACCGACATTTCGGTCGGCGCCGTCTACGGGGCCATGAAACGCCTTGCGACCGAAGACCTCATTAGCTGCGTGCGCGTGGAACGTGAGGGCAACTATCCCGAGCGTCAGGTCTTCGACGTAACCCCGGCCGGACTGGCCTCCCTGGCCGAGCTGCGGTTGACCGGATTGAACCGCATCGTGCTCAAGCCCGACCCATTCGACCTGGCCCTTACCCGACTCGACCCCGACCGCCTCGACGAGCTGCCGGCCCTGCTCGCCGAGCGTACCGAGCAGCTGCGCGCTCACCTGGTCGAGAGCGACCTCATGACCGCTCGCGCGCTGCCCTACCTGACCCGGGCCGAACGGGCGATCATGGGCCACCGTGCCCATCGCATCCGTGCCGAAATCGCCTGGCACGACGACCTGCTCGCTGATCTTCCCTACATAATCGCTGATGAACGCTCCCGAACGGATGCCCATGCCTGACCAGACCCCCGACCTCACCCGCCCGGCACCCCCGGCCTCCGGTGCGGGGCCGAGCTCCGCCAGCCCGCCCGGCTCCCGCGGCACTCCGGTCGTGTCCCGTCGCGCGTGGCAGGCGCTCATCGTGCTCATGGCGGGCATGTTCATGGCACTGCTCGACACCACCATCGTGAACGTGGCGCTGCCGAGCATCCGCACCAGCCTGGACGCCTCCGAGGCGACG
>JBBQYN010000051.1:0-11228 GCA_038208655.1 Actinomycetales bacterium | reverse complement strand
CCTGACCGCGGGTCATCCTGGCCCGCATGACGCAGCAATGCGGACCCACGAAGCAGAAGGAAGCAAACATCGTGCCTGATAACCGTGCCGAGCCCGTCAACGCCGACGAGCCCCTCAGTGCCGACGAGCCCCTCAGTGCCGACGAGCCCCTCAGTGCCGACGAGCCCCTCAGTGCCGACGAGACACCGCGTGCCGACGAGGTGCCCAGTGTGCCTGTGCTGAGCCCTGAGGCCGACGTGGTGACGGATGCGCCCGGTCCGGTGGCCAAGCCGGCGGCGCCGACCATGGCACCGGCTTCGAGCGTGCCCAGTGTGAACTCTCTGGGCCGCGACCCCCGTGCAGAGCTGGACACCCCCACCGTGGACCAGCTGGATCAGGAGGGCGACATCGCGGCGGACTACATCGAGGAGTTCCTCGACATCTGCGACCTCGACGGTGACATTGACATCGACGCCCGCAATGGTCGGGCGTACCTCTCGGTGAACGCCGCAGAGGGAACTAACCTGCGGGTGCTGTCCAAGCCCGACACGGTGACGGCACTGCAGGAACTCACCCGGCTCGCGGTGCAGAACAAGACCGGATCCTTCTCGCGGCTGATCCTCGACATCGGGGGATCCCGAGAGGCCCGCGAGGCAGAACTTGCCGAATTGGTTGGTCGCGCCATCGAGCGCATCGAAGCCGGATCGGCCGAAGCCGCGCTGCCGCCGATGTCGTCGTACGAACGTAAACTCGTGCACGACCTCGCATCCGCTCGTGGGTACTCGTCCGAGTCACAGGGTGAAGGCCGTGACCGGCACACCGTCATCTCGGCCCTGTAGAAGTCGGCCCGTTAGTGAGTG
Organism: Actinomycetales bacterium; assembly: GCA_038208655.1. Taxonomy (GTDB): domain Bacteria; phylum Actinomycetota; class Actinomycetes; order Actinomycetales; family Microbacteriaceae; genus Cryobacterium. Next base: position 10,389 of record JBBQYN010000051.1, on the reverse strand, counting down.
ACTCCGTGACCCTGGAGCTCGAACCCGCGTACGCCGCTGAGCTGGCCGGGGACAACCTCGAGCAACTTCGTGCTTTCACCAATGAATTAGCTGATCAGGGCGAAATTCTTGGTCTCATCGGTCCGCTGGAGCTCCCCCGGTTGTGGACTCGCCACATTCTCAACTGTGCGGTCGTGGCACCCCTGCTTCGGCCGGGTATCGTGGGTGACGTGGGCTCAGGGGCCGGCTTGCCCGGTCTGGTGCTGGCCATCGTTCGCCCGGATGTCTCATTTGTGCTGATCGAGCCCATGGAGCGCCGCGTCGACTGGCTGCTCAGCCAGGTCGCGGAGCTCGGGCTCAGCAATGTGACCGTGATCCGGGCCCGCGCCGAAGACGTTCGACCCGTGCGCTCCTTCGATCAGGTGACCGCCCGGGCGGTGAGTGCCTTTCGCACCCTGATTCCGTGGACGGCTCCTTTGCTGCGGGTCGGCGGTGAGCTCGTGCTCATGAAGGGGAACGGGGCCGAGGCCGAGATTGAAGCGGCCGCCAAGGCCGTGCGCAAGTATCGCCTCAGTGACGTTGAAGTACTCACCCTGGGGGAGGGCGTGCTCAGCGATGTCACCCGGGTCATTAGGGCTACAGTGGGTTAGCCCCCGGGCTTTCACTTTGGGTCATCCATCATCCGTCAAACGTAAAGGTTTCACGTGAAACATCCTGGTGCAGACCAGCACGTCAACGACACAAACTCGGGATACGACGCCACGACGCCACTTGCCCGCGAAATTGCCGAACTCACCCGTCGCCGGCAGGTCATCGCCGCGGACGAGCTGCCCAAGCCCGAGAAAACCCGGGTTCTGACCATCTCGAATCAGAAGGGCGGGGTCGGCAAGACGACCACCGCGGTCAACCTTGCGGCCGCATTGGCTCGCCAGGGCGCCAAAGTACTCGTGATCGACCTGGATCCGCAGGGCAACGCATCCACCGCCTTGGGCGTTGAGCATCACTCCGAGATCACGAGCGTTTACGATGTCATCGTTGGGGATGTGCCGCTGAGCGAGGTCGTGCAACGCAGCCCAGAGCCCGGCGAACTTTTTTGCGTGCCGGCCACGATCCACCTGGCTGGAGCCGAGATCGAGCTGGTCTCCATGGTGGCCCGCGAGCAGCGACTGCGGCGCGCTCTGGACGTGCACCTGCGCGGCATGGACGCTCCCTACGACTACGTTTTTATCGACTGCCCACCGTCACTGGGATTGCTGACCATCAACGCGTTCGTCGCCGCACGCGAGGTGCTCATACCCATTCAGTGCGAGTACTACGCGCTCGAGGGTCTGAGTCAGCTGCTCAAGAACATCGAACTGATCGAGAAGCACCTGAACCCCGAGCTCACCGTCTCGACGATTCTGCTCACCATGTACGACGGGCGCACCAACCTTGCCAATCAGGTTGCCCAGGATGTTCGGGAACACTTCCCCCAGCAGGTGCTGAAGACGCTGATTCCGCGCTCTGTGCGCGTTTCTGAGGCGCCGAGCTACGGGCAGAGCGTCGTGAGTTACGATTTGAACTCAGCAGGATCGCTTTCCTACCTCGAGGCAGCGGCCGAAATCGCCCGTCGGGGCGCTCCTCAGACAGGAAACATGTAATCATGGCGAAACGCACGGGCCTCGGCCGCGGTATTGGCGCACTGATTCCAGCGCAGGACGACTCTCGTGCGGCACGTCCGGTGGACGTGTACTTTCCCCGGTCCCCGGCGGCACCGGCATCAAAGGATGCCACGGCGGCCCGCCCGGTCGACGTTTTCTTTCCGCGCTCGGTTCCGACCGGTGAGGTCGAGGAGGCACCCGCAGAGCTGTTAGCGATTCCGGGAGCACGGCTGGCGCATCTCGACCCGCACGATATTGTTCCCAACGCCGTGCAGCCGCGAACGAACTTTGACGAGACTGATCTCGCTGAACTGGTGCACAGCATTCTCGAGGTCGGGGTTTTGCAGCCGATCGTGGTGCGACCGCATGCTGACCTGCCCGGAAAGTTCGAGCTGGTCATGGGGGAGCGGCGCCTGCGCGCCACCCTCGAGGCCGGCCTGAGTGTCATCCCGGCCGTGGTTCGCGACACCGCAGACGTGGACATGCTGCGCGACGCGCTGCTGGAGAACCTCCATCGCGCCCAGCTGAATCCGCTCGAAGAAGCCTCGGCGTACCAGCAGCTGCTCGCCGATTTCGGCATCACGCAGGATGAGTTGGCCACGCGCATCGGGCGTTCCCGCCCCCAGATCACCAACACACTGCGCCTGCTCAAGCTGCCCGAAGCGGTGCAGTTGCGCGTCGCCGCGGGTGTGCTCTCCGCCGGGCATGCGCGGGCAATTCTCTCGGTGGTGGACCCGGAACGGATGCTGGCGCTGGCCGACAAGATCGTCAACGAGGATCTGTCCGTGCGCGCGGCAGAGTCTGCCGCCGCCGCAGCGACTGCCGCCGCGTCGGTTGTCATCGCACCCACAGTGGAGACCGGACGGCGTCAGGGACACCTGAATGAAATCGCCGAACACCTCGGAGATCGCCTGGACACCCGGGTCAAAATCAATTTGGGTGCTCGAAAAGGTCATATCACGGTTGATTTCGCCACAATCGGCGACCTGAACCGCATTCTGGGCGTGCTCGGGGAGCCCGGCTTCGGCGCCAACTAGACCCGTCCTGCCCCCACCGGCCCTGCCCGGCGCATGTTTCACGTGAAACATGCGCCGGGCTTTTTAGTGCCTGCCGACCTTCGCGTCGTTGGAGTGTCGGTCGACACCCGTGATGAAATCCGGGTGAATCGACCCGGCCCTCACGAATACCGGACGGATTGACTCCATCCCGACGTTCTACCCGGTTTTCGTGACGGGTGCGCGGCCACGGGGTGGCCCCGACGCGTTAGCCCAGGAGGCAGTGGTTTGGCGGCCCACTGAGGGTTTCACGTGAAACATTTCATGTGTTTCACACTGTTGATAACCCTGTGGAAAAGTGGAGAACACGGGTCAGAACTCGGTCAATGCCCAGGTCAGTGCCCAGGTCAGTGCCCAGGTCAGTGCTCGGTGATGGCCGCGCGCGCCAGGGCTTCGTAGACCTCGCCCAGGGTCTGGCCCGAGGCGTCGATGGCCTGCGGCACGAGCGAGGTCTCGGTGAGGCCGGGCAACACGTTGGCTTCGAGAAACCAGACCGTGCCGGCGTTGTCGACGATCACATCAAGGCGGGAAAGGTGCTTGAGTCCCAGCAACGTGTGGATGGCGACGGCGGTCTCACTGACGAGCGCCGCAACATCCGCTTCGATGCGAGCGGGCGTGTAGAACGTGGTCTCTCCCGCGTTGTACCGCGCTTCGAAGCTGTACACACCGTTTACCGGGGAGATCTCCACGGCGGGGAGGGCGACTGGGCCCGCGCCACTGTCGACCACGGCTACGGCCAGCTCGGTGCCCAGAATCTGACTCTCTACAAGCGCCACGTCGGCGTAGGTGAAGGCGTCGACCATGGCGCGGGGGAGCGCTCCGGCACTGGTGACGATGGTGACGCCCTGGGCCGAGCCGCCCTTGGTGGGCTTGACGACCACCGGCATGCCCAGCGAGCTCAGCACGTGCTCCAGCACGCTCGCTGCACCCAGGTCACGAAAGGTTTCCTTCGACAGTGAGATTGACTCCGGGGTGGAGAACCCGGCTCGACGCACGAGCTCCTTGGCGGTGGGCTTGGACCAGGCCAGGGCCGACGCGGCACCGCGAGACCCCACGAAGGGAATCCCCGTGGTCTCCAGAAGTGCCCGCAGAGCGCCGTCCTCGCCGGTGGCGCCGTGCAGGGCCGGCCAAATCACGTCGGGTTTGCGGGTGGCCAGCTCACTGAGCAGCCCGGCGCCAGGGTCGATCACGGTGACGCGGTGGCCACGGCCGGTGAGCGCGTCGGCCACACGCCGGCCCGAGCGCAGCGAGACATCACGCTCGTGCGAGATTCCGCCGGCCAGAACAACGATGTCGAGAGCAGTAGATTCACTCATGATCAGGTATTTTCCTTGCTGTGGGCGGTGCGGGAACGAGAAGGGAAGCCCGGGCTGGCATGCTGCGCCCGGCCTAGGAGATATTGGGCGGCGGCGCTCCGAAGCGCCTGCCATCCCTGGCCTGGTTCAGGGAACCGGTGCCGGCGAAGGTGTCGAGCAGGTCCAGTTCACCGCGCACCACCGTGGCCAGGCGACGGATGCCGACCCGAATGTTCTCCGGAGTCGGGTAGCAGAACGAGAGCCTCATGTTCTGGTGCCCGTCCCCGTCGCCGAAGAACGCGGTGCCGGGCGTGTACGCCACCAGCTCTTTCACCGCGCGCGGCAACATCGCCTTGGAGTCCAGCCGGTCCGGCAGGGTGACCCACACGTAGAACCCACCGTTGGGGTTGGTCCAGGTGAGCTCGGGCAGGTACTCCTCCAGCGCGGCCAGCATGGTGTTCTTACGCTCGTGGTACACGGAGCGGAACGTGTTGATCTGCCCCTTCCAGTCTGCCGTCGCGAGGTACTCCGAGATCACGAGCTGGGAGAAGGAACTGGGTGAAAGCACCGCGGCCTCGTTGGCGAGCACGAGTTTCTCGCGAATCGCGTGCGGGGCCAGGGCCCAGCCCACCCGAAAACCCGGGGCCAGCGTTTTCGAGAAGGTCCCCAGGTATACGACGCCCTCGCGTTCGATGGACCGCATCGCATCCGGTGCCGGACGGTCGAAGTAGAGCAGCCCGTAGGGGTTGTCTTCGAGAACCAGGATGTTGTTCGACTTGCAGATCTCGAGAATCTCGAGGCGGCGCTCCCAGGTGAGAGTCACGCCGGCCGGATTGTGAAAACTGGGGATGGTGTACAGAAACTTGATGCTTTTGCCGGCAGCTTTCAGCCGAATGATGTGTTCCCGCAGCGCTTCGGGGATCAGGCCGTGCTCGTCCATCGGCACATGTTCCACGTCAGCCTGGTAGGAACGGAAGATGACGAGCGCTGTGACGTAGCTGGGGCCCTCGGAGAGCACCACGTCACCCGGGTCCAGAAACAGCTTGCTGACGAGCTCCAGGGCGTGCTGAGAGCCTGTGGTGACCACCACGTCGTCGGCGTTGGCCTGGATTCCCTCCAGCGCCATCACCTCAAGAATCTGTTCCCGCAGCGCGGGAACTCCCTGGCCGGAACCGTATTGCAGTGCGGTGGGCCCCTGCTCGCGCATGACCTTGTCCATCGAGGAGATCACGAGCTCTTCCGGTAGCGCGGCCACGTAGGGCATGCCGCCGGCGAGGGAGACCACCTCGGGGCGGGAGGCCACGGCGAACAGCGCACGCACTTCGGAGGCGCGCAATCCGGCGGCTCGTTCGGCGTAGTGGTGGTACCACGGGTCGAGGTTGTTTCCGGCCTGGGAGGAGCCCTGTGTAGTCACGTCACTTCCATTCTCGTCAGGTCTTAATCGTATGGCCGTCGCCGGGGTCGTGGTGACGGCCCCCATTCGAGGGGCACTGCACGGTCTATCGAATGCAGAAAACCCGCCCGGCCGAAGCCGAGCGGGTTGGTTCTGATGCTGCGATCGTGCGGAGAGTTAGACCAGGAAGTCGGCGAGGTCCTTCTCGAGGGCCGGCTTCGGCTTGGCGCCGATGACGGTCTTGACGACTTCACCCTTCTGGAAAACCTTCATCGCGGGGATGGAGGTGATCTGGTACTTGGCCGCGAGGGCCGGGTGCTCATCGACGTTGAGCTTGACGATGTCGAGCTTGTCGGAGTTCTCGGCCGCGATCTGATCGAGGATCGGGCTGACGGCGCGGCAGGGGCCACACCATTCTGCCCAGAAGTCCACCAGCACGGTCTTCTCGTTGTTGATGACTTCCTGCTCGAAGTTGGCTTCGGTTACGGCGCGTGCGGACATGTTGTGCTCCTTCGTTCGGTGTGGTGCTAGTTGGTGACGCTGGCCTGGGCCAGCACAGTGGGGGAGAGCGTGCTCAGGTAGTGCTCCGCGTCGAGGGCGGCGACGGTACCGGATGCGGCGGCGGTGACGGCCTGACGGTAGGTCGGGTCGATCACGTCGCCGGCTGCAAAGACACCGGCCTGGTTGGTCTTGGAGGTGCGGCCGGCCACGGCGATCGTGCCCTCGGGAGTGAGGTCAAGCTGCTGGTGGATCAGGTGCGTACGCGGGTCGTTGCCGATCGCGATGAACACGCCGTCCACGGGCAGGTGGCGGGTGCCGCCGGTGACCGTGTCGGTCAGCTCGAGCCCGTCGACCGCGTTCTCACCGCTGATGGCGGTCACGGCCGAGTTCCAGACGAATTCGATCTTCTCGTTGGCAAAGGCGCGTTCCTGCATGATCTTTGAGGCCCGCAGGGTGTCCTTGCGGTGCACCACGTAGACCTTTTCGGCGAAGCGGGTGAGGAAGGTGGCTTCCTCCATCGCGGAGTCGCCGCCGCCGACCATGGCGATGGTCTTGCCCTTGAAGAAGAACCCGTCGCAGGTGGCGCACCACGAGACGCCGCGGCCGGAGAGGCGTTCCTCGTCGGGCAGCCCCAGCTTGCGATAGGCGGATCCGGTGGCGAAAATCACCGACAGGGCCTCGTGGGTCTCGCCGTTGCCCAGCGTGACCGACTTGATCGGCCCGGTCAGGTCGAGGGACTCGACGTCGTCGTAGACGACCTCAGTGCCGAAGCGTTCGGCCTGCTCCTGCATCTTGGTCATCAGTTCGGGACCCTGGATGCCCTCGGGGAACCCGGGGAAATTCTCGACCTCTGTCGTGTTCATCAGCTCACCGCCGGCTTCGACGGAGCTGGCGATCAGCAACGGGCTCAGCTGGGCGCGGGCCGCGTAGATGGCTGCGGTGTATCCGGCTGGGCCGGAACCGATGATGATGACTTGACGCACGAATACTCCTTGAACTCGAGGGGAACCTCGCATTGACGAACCGTCACGGCCCGATGCCCGGTACAACACATCCTATTCGGTGGCTATTCCATACCACCGGGGTATCCCGTCGTACGGCCGGAGATTGCCAGCCGGTGTTCACCTAGCGGCGCAGGCGGGCCCGTAACGGCGTCACCACGCTGCTGAGTTCCGCACTGCGCATGAGCAGCAGCATGCCGAAGTAGCTCGCCATCATCACGAGACCCACCAGCAGCATGGACACGATCGCGGCGAAACGCCCCGACACGGCGAAGCCGCCCGGGGTCCAGCCCCCCAGCATCGACACCAGCAGCAGTCCCAGTATCACGGGGATCACGGCCGCCACTAGGTACTTCACGAGGCTCTGCAGCATGCGGCGGCCGTCGATGCCGCCCAGTCGGCGGCGCAGCAGCACGGCCGCGAGAACGGCCTGCAGCGTGCCCGACACGGTAATCACCGCAGCGATGCCGACCGCGATCCATTGCACCGGCAGCTGCGTGCAGGCCAGTACACCGATCAGAATCAGCACCACCTGGACCAGGGTGAAGAAGAAGGGCGTGCGGGTGTCGCCGAGGGAGTAAAACGTGCGCTGCAGCACGAAGAGCACGCAGAACGGCACCAGCCCGAGAATGAACGCCAGGATCACGTTGGCGATGCCGGCGACCTGGGCGAACGGGCTCACGAAGACCGCGGCAAACGGGTAAGCGCAGACCGCGATCACGGCGGAGGCCAGCACGATCAGCAGCGTCGTGCCGCGAATCGCGGAGGACGCATCCGTTTTCACGAGCTCATATTTGCCCAGGGACGCATGCTCGCTCATTCGGGTGAAGTACGCGGTGGCCACCGAGACGGTGATCACCGAGTGCGGCAGCATGAAGATCAGCCAGGCCGTGGCAAGCACGAAAACGGATGCCTGCCCGGTGGCCAACGTGGCGACCTGCGTCTGCACGATGCCGGCGCCCGTGGTGAGCAGGAGCATGCCGAAGGTCCAGCCGGCCATCTTGCCGGCGGCGCGCAGGCCCACGCCGCGAAACTGAAAGTCCGGGCGGAAGCGCAGGCCGATGCGACGCCAGAAGTAAAACAGCACGAGCGCCTGGGCGACGACGCCGACGGTGGCGCTCCCGGCCAACACAGCGACCATCAGCGGGGTGACCTCGCCGGCGGTGCGGGTGCCGTCAGGGTCGGCGCCGAACATCGCGGCGAAGACCAGCAGCCCGGCGATGGCGACCACATTGTTGAGCACCGGAACCCAGGTGAACGGGCCGAAGGACTTGCGGGCGTTGAGCACCTCGCCCAGCAGCGAGTACAGACCGTAGAAGAAGATCTGCGGCAGGCACCAGTACGCGAACGCGATGGCAAGGGAGAGCTGATCGGCGGGCAAGTTCAGTCCGATGAAGCCGGTGATGACCGGAGCCAGCAGCACCGCTGCAATCGTGGTTCCGCCCAGGATCAGCAGCGCCAGGGTGAGCAGTTTGTTGATGAATGCGGTGCCGCCGTCGGCGTGCAGGCTGGCCCGCACGATCTGCGGCACCAGGACCGCGGTGAGAATGCCACCGGCCACGATCACGTACACGGTGTTGGGCAGCTGGTTGGCCAACTGGAAAGCATCGGCGCTGTCACCGTAGGCGCCGATCATGCCGGCCAGCACGATGAGCTTCACGAAACCGAGCAGGCGCGATACGACCGTGCCTGAGGCCAGGAACAGGCTTGCGCGGCCGATTCCTCCGGAGGCGGACGGCGCCTTAACCACGGGGGCCTGCCGTCAGCGAGGTCGGCGCGTCGGGTACGTCGGCCGCGGGCAGCACAGCTCCCGGGTCCGGTTCGATGGAGTCCGGGTCGGCCCGTTCCCGCCGCCGCCGCACAATGTTGCGCCACACCCCAAAGCCGAAGAAGAGCACCACGAAACCGGCGAAGATGCCGGCACCGAGGCCTTCCCAGTCGGCCTGCACGTTCACTTCAATGGGGATGGAACTGCCGATCGCCGAGCCGTCGGGCGTGAACAGGGTCACCACGAGCGACACGTCCCCGTTGCCGACGGCGGCGGAGACGGGCACCGTCACGGCCCGGGCGGAGTTGGCGTCGATGGTGGTCTCCAGATCGTTGTCCACGATCAGGCGTCCGTTGCTGGGCACGACCTGCACCCGCACGGTCACGGCCTGATCGAGGGTGTTGTTCAGCGTGATCGGGAACGGGACGGTGCTGCCGACCACATTCACCGGCCCACGGCTGGTCACCGTGACGGCGTTGAGGGTTTCGGATGAGGCGGCCAGGCTCGCGGTGACCTGTTCGGACCAGAGTTGCGGCTGTTCAGCCCAGCGCCCGCCGAGCAGGGCCAGCAACTGCAGCCGGTTCGGGCCGGTCACGCTGAGCGGGGTGCTTAGCGCCGTGGCGAAGGTGTTCAGCTCCGTGTCCCGGTCCAGCAGCGCCCGAGCGGTGTTCAGGCGTTCGTCCGAGACCGGCCGGGACCGAAAATCCACCCCGGTGGCCGGGGCCGCCCCGAGCGCCGCCTGCATGCTCGCCGGGGTCTGCCAGAGCAGTCCCTGCAGGGCCTCGAGGGTCTGGCCGATCCGGTCGCCCTCGTCCGTCCAGTTGCGGTCGAAGGCGGCCATGATGGTGCGCACCATGCCGGGGTCCTCGGCCGAGATCACGGCCAGGCGGGAGGACGCTTCGGCGATTGCCGCGCGCCAGGCGGCATCCGTTGTCGCGGTCGCCGCGGTCGAGATCGCCGCGGAGAGGGCGTCGGTGGTGACCAGGCCGGTGCCGCCGTCCAGCGCCACGACGGCATTGGGCGTGGGGATCTCGGACCGGGAGACGTTGGTCTCGCTCAGAATGGTCGTGCTCATACCGTTGTCGGAGAAGAAATCCATGTCGCCGCCGATCACCGTCGCGATGCGCGGCCAGGCGATGTCGCTGCGGGTGTAATTCCAGCTCAGCAGCTCGGCGCTCGTGGGCGGGGTCACCGCGACCGGGTCCGGTTCCGCGTCCTCGGCCGTGGCCGGGGCCGGCTGGGTGAACAGCGCCGGGTCGATGGCGTGATCGAACGTGGTTGGCGCGAGCACGCCGGTCGCGTCTGCCTGCGACTGCGCGGCGAGGTCCGCGTCGGCGTACTGCAGGGGAAAGATCTCGTTGCCGGCCAACCGTAACCGCTCCAGCCAGTCCACGGCGCTGGCCGGGGCCGAAGAACCGAGAATACGGATCGACGCAATGATCATCGGGTCGATCGCGATCGCCACCTGCCGGTTGGCGATGCCGTCCAACTGTCGGGCCAGTCGCCCGCCGGTGGCGGTGTACGCCGCCAGATCGGTGGCGGAAATCAGTCCGGTGCTGCTCTCCGGCGTGGTGAGCGGCATGACCAGGCCCAGGTTCACCGGGGTCACCTCGTCCTCGAGGAACCACACGAAGGTGCCCCGGCCTTCCAGCTCGGTTCCGGACTCGGTCTGCAGGGTGGCGGCGATGCCGCGGGCACCCCAGTTGTTGCGCGGGCCGAGGGTGACGGATGCCTCGGGCACGGTCACCGGCAGGCTC
>JBBQYN010000050.1:0-11314 GCA_038208655.1 Actinomycetales bacterium | reverse complement strand
TGCAGGCGCGGGATGAGACCTGCCGGTTCCCGGGCTGTAACCGTCCGGCTCGTGGCGGGGAAGTTGACCACACCCACGATTGGCAGTTCGGCGGCGAGACCGCGTTGAACAACCTGGCGATCTTCTGCCTGCGCGGGCACCGGCTGAAGCATCAGACCGCGTGGAAGGTGAAGCAGCGTAAGAACGGCACCCTGGAGTGGACCAGCCCCGCCGGAATGGTCACCGCGACGCACCCCGCGACACGCACCAAGCCGGTGCTGCCCGAGGGGTATGACCTACCGGTGCGGGCAGAGGGCGTGCGGGCAGAGAGCGTGCGGGCAGAGGGCGTGCGGGCGAAGGGCGTGGGCTCGTCGGGTGGGCCGCGCCTGTCGATGCACGAGCTGTGGGACCTGGCCGCTGGCTCCGCCGGAACCGACGCCCCGTTCCAGGCCGCGCCGGAGGAATTCGACCGTTATCAGAGTGCGTGCAAGAAGTCCTCGGCGTCAATGTCCAGCCGTTTGCCGGGTGTGCAGTCGACCGGTTGTCCGCCCACGTACAGCCAGCCGAGCAACTCTTCGCTGGCCGTCAGCTCGTGGACCTCGCGCACAGGGCCTGAGCGTGTCTGGGAGCCCGTGCGCCACATGACTCCCCACCCGGCATCCGTCAACAGCAGGGTCAGCAGGTGGGCCACGCCGGCGGCTGCGGCGTCCTGCTCCCAGACGGCCACCGACTCGCTCGGCTTGCGGCTGGCGATCACGGCCAGCAGCAAGGGCGCGCGCAACGGTTTCGCCGCAAGCCGGTCGGCGTCGGGCCCGACCAGAGCGGATGCGGACGCGAACGCCGCTCCCAGACGCTCACGCGCCGCTCCGCGCAGCTCGAGCAGACGCCACGGTCGCAGCGCGGCGTGGTCGGCGACTCGGCCGGCGGCGGCAACGAACGGCAACAAATCGGCGTGGCTGGGCGCCTCCGAGGTCACTCGAGAGTACGAGCGCCGGCTGCGAACCGCGTCGAATGTCGCCGACACGGCTTAGTCGACGGCTTTGAAGTTCAGGGAGATGGAGTTCATGCAGTACCGGTCGCCGGTGGGCGTTCCGAAGCCATCGTCGAAGACGTGGCCGAGGTGTGAACCGCAGTTGGCGCAGCGCACCTCTGTGCGGACCGTCCCGAGGGAACGGTCCTCGATCAGCTCAACGGCATCCGGGTTCACGGACTCATAGAAGCTCGGCCAGCCGCAGTTGGAATCGAACTTGGTGCCGCTTTTGAACAGCTCGGCCTCGCAGGCGCCGCAGGTGTAGATGCCCGAGCGGCTCTCATCGAGCAGCTCACCGGTCCACGCGCGTTCAGTGCCGGCCTGACGCAAGACGGCGAACTTGTCGGCTCCCAGCTCTTCGCGCCACTGCTCGTCGCTCTTTTCGACCTTGTAGTCCATGATGATTCCCTTCGTCGACCGACGGCACTTCGCCGGACTTACCTGTGTTAACCCTAAACTCGCGACACGTCCCGGTAATTCCGTCACGGGCCTTCCTCAGCACTTTCCCCAGCAAACTCGGGGCCGGACCCGCCGCGTCGGCGCCTGTCGGAGAGAATGTTCAGCCCATCACAAATAGGATAATGATGATGATGAACAGTCAGCTCGCCGCCGAGAACAGCGCCGAGTCAACGAAACAGGGGTCTCTGGTGGCGGGTGCAGTGTCGTCCGAGGCTTTGAGCGAGCGTGACCTCGCCATCCTCGCTTTTGAGCGGCAGGTCTGGCGCCATGCCGGGGCCAAGGAAGCGGGCATCCGTGACGAATTCGGCGTGTCGGCCGCTCGCTACTATCAGCTGCTGGGCGCTCTCATCGATTCCCCGCTTGCCCTGGTGCACGATCCCATGCTTGTGAAGCGGCTGCACCGCCTGCGGGAGGCCCGCCTCGAGGCCCGTGCACGCCGCTCCCTGACACCGACGGAAAGCCCCCTCACTCTCTTATGACGCGTTCCTACCCCGACGACCAATTCGACCACCTGCCACGTGAGTCGAACCGCGTCGGCGCGCATCGTGCGCCCGCCCGCAAGGGCCGTGGCTGGGTGCCGTTCTGGTGGGCTCTGGGCACGACACTCATGCTCATCTTGATCGGCGTCTTCGCCTTGGTGAATCTCACCAACCGCTTGGACTTCGCGGTGCCCGGCGTGCCGACCACGTCTGCCGTTCCTGAGGAGATCGTGCCCGAGGGGCCGGCGGTGGAACCGACTGTGGACCCCAGCCTGTCCGTGACGGTGTTGAACGGAACCACCGACGGTGGGTTGGCCGCGACCGTCGGTGACCTGCTCACCCAGAACGGGTGGGTGATCGGCTCGACCAGCAACTCGGACACCACCACCGTGGAGACCACCACGGTCTACTACCAGGACGCCAGCCTGGAGGGTCCGGCCCTCGGCGTCGCCGGCGCTCTTCCCGGCGCTGTCATTATGCTGTCGGATGATTTCGCCAATTCGGAGGCCGACCTGACCGTCATTGTCGGTAACGATTACGTGGCCGCAGAGGGCTAGGACGCGACCGCTACCGTGGTAAAAAATGCAGTTGTCAACCCCCTTCCGCAGCAGGCCAGCTTCGCTAACATGTGGAATTGGTCGTTCGTTTTGTTTGAGTCTGATCACCGTGTGGGTGCTCCGAAGTAGATGAGGCGATCGCAGTCACTGCGGCAGGCCCGGAACAGCCAATGGGCGGTTGCGCACGAAATTACAGCAATAGGAGCATCAGATGGCGAATGGAACCGTTAAGTGGTTCAACGCTGAAAAGGGTTTCGGCTTCATCACCGTCGACGGCGGAGGGCAGGACGTTTTCGTTCACTACTCCGCCATCGACATGAGCGGATACAAGGTTCTCGAAGAGGGACAGCACGTCGTCTTCGAGGTAGGGTCCGGAGCCAAGGGTCCCCAGGCCGAATCGGTCCGACCGGCCTAACAGCCTTCAGTAGTAACCAGTCACGCAACACCTCGGGGCTCGCCCCGCCTAACGCCGCCCGTGACCCGGGCGGCGTTAGGGTGTGTTGGTGACGATCATTTTTCCGCGCCGCCTGTGTGCGCCCCGGCTGTCTGTGCCCCGTCGACCGCGTTCCCTGGCCGTGGTGGCATTGGTGCTGCCCGCTCTGCTCGTGACCGGGTGTACGAGCGAGGTCACCGCGCCCAGCCCCGTTCCCACCCAAACACCGTGGGACTCCAGCTATGTGGCACCACCAGAGATGACGCTGTCACCGCTGCGCGGGGTGAGCGTGCCGGCCGGAAGCCTGCTGAACCCGGCCTTGTCGGCAAAAATCGACAACCATGAGGCCGCTCGTCCGCAGTTGGGGCTGGAACGGGCCGACATCGTCTTCGAAGAGCTCGTCGAAGGCGGGATCACCCGGTACGTGGCTGTCTGGCAGTCCGACGTTCCCGAGCTGGTGGGGCCGGTGCGGTCCATCCGCCCGATGGACCCCGACATCATGAGCCCCTTCGGCGGGATCGCCGCGTATTCGGGCGGGGCCCAGCCGTTTCTGAACTTGATGCGCAGCACCCCGCTGGTCAGCGTGGTCTTCGACACCGACACGACCGGTCTGTTCGCCCGCACACCCGATAAGACGTCGCCGCACAATGTGCTGCTCAACGCCACCGAGACGTTGTCGCGTAACGCGAGCCTTGCACCGCCCGCCCAACAGTTCGCGTACGCTCCCAGCCTCGCGGCGGCATCCGCTGTGATCGACGGCACCCCCACGAGCACCATCAATACCCGCTTCTCGACCGTGCGCTGGCCCAGCTGGAGCTGGAACGCGGATTCCGCCACATTCCTGCGGCAGCAGGAGGGCGCGCCCGACCTCGACAGCTCCGGCGCCCAGCTGGCCGCGACGAACGTGGTGGTGTTGCGCGTCGACATCGACAACACCTACGGGGCTATTCCCAAGACCACCATGATCGGCTCGGGCGAGGCCAGCGTGTCCGCCGGCGGCAAATCGGTGGCCGCGACCTGGACCAAGGACGCACAGACTGCCGCGATACGCCTCGTGGACGCGAACGGGGTGACACTGCACCTCGCACCCGGCAACACCTGGATTGAGTTGGTGCCCAACGGAACCGGATCGGTCGAGCTGCTGCCCTGACCCTAACGCTGACCCCGACACTGGCCCTGACCCCGGAGTCTGGCTCCCGTGCACGCGTTCCACTCCCCGTTCGTTCACTTGCACTCTCGACCCCAGAGTGCCAGAATCGTTCTAGCACTCTCAGCATTTGAGTGCTAACCCATCATCGTTTGGAACGTCCGGGAGGGACGAGTTACACATATGGCAAAAATCATTGCATTCAATGAAGAGGCCCGTCGTGGGCTTGAGCGCGGCCTGAACATCCTCGCCGACACCGTCAAGGTCACCCTCGGCCCGCGCGGCCGTAACGTCGTTCTGGAGAAGAAGTGGGGCGCCCCCACAATCACCAACGACGGCGTGTCCATCGCCAAGGAGATCGAGCTCGACGACCCGTACGAGAAGATCGGTGCGGAGCTCGTCAAGGAGGTCGCCAAGAAGACCGACGACGTCGCCGGCGACGGAACCACCACCGCGACCGTGCTGGCTCAGGCGCTCGTGCGCGAAGGTCTGCGCAACGTCGCAGCCGGCGCCGACCCGATCAGCCTCAAGCGCGGCATCGAGAAGGCCACGGCTGCCGTCATCGCCGAGCTCATCGCGAACGCCAAAGAGGTCGAGACCAAGGAAGAGATCGCGGCTACGGCTTCCATCTCCGCCGGAGACGCCGAGATTGGCGCCATCATCGCCGAGGCGATCGACAAGGTCGGCAAGGAGGGTGTTGTCACCGTCGAGGAGTCGAACACCTTCGGCACCGAGCTGGAGCTCACCGAAGGCATGCGCTTCGACAAGGGTTTCCTGTCGGCATACTTCGTGACCGACCCCGACCGTCAGGAAGCGGTCTTCGAAGACCCCTACATCCTGATCGTCAACTCCAAGGTCTCCAACATCAAGGACCTGCTCCCCATCGTGGACAAGGTCATCCAGACCGGCAAGCAGCTCCTCATCATCGCGGAAGACGTCGACGGCGAGGCCCTGGCCACGCTCGTGGTGAACAAGATCCGCGGCATCTTCAAGTCCGTCGCCGTCAAGGCTCCGGGCTTCGGCGACCGTCGTAAGGCGCAGCTGCAGGACATCGCCATCCTCACCGGTGGCCAGGTCATCTCCGAGGAGGTCGGACTCAAGCTGGAGAACGTCACCCTCGACCGGCTCGGCAACGCCCGCAAGGTCGTTATCACCAAGGACGAGACCACCATCGTTGAGGGCGCCGGCGACGTCGAAGCCATCGCCGGTCGCGTGTCTCAGATCCGTGCCGAGATCGAGAACACCGACAGCGACTACGACCGTGAGAAGCTCCAGGAGCGTCTCGCGAAGCTGGCCGGTGGCGTTGCCGTCATCAAGGCCGGCGCCGCAACGGAGGTTGAGCTCAAGGAGCGCAAGCACCGTATCGAGGACGCCGTTCGTAACGCGAAGGCAGCCGTTGAAGAGGGCATCGTCGCCGGTGGTGGCGTTGCGCTGATTCAGGCCGGCAAGACCGCGTTCGAGAAGCTCTCCCTCGAGGGCGACGAGGCAACCGGCGCGAACATCGTTCGCGTGGCCCTCGACGCACCGCTCAAGCAGATCGCACTCAACGCGGGCCTCGAGCCCGGTGTTGTCGCCGACAAGGTTCGCAACCTGACCGTTGGATGGGGCCTGAACGCTGCTACCGGCGAGTACGTCGACATGCTCGCTGCCGGCATCAATGACCCGGTGAAGGTCACCCGCTCCGCGCTGCTCAACGCCGCGTCGATCGCCGGACTGTTCCTCACCACCGAGGCCGTCGTTGCCGACAAGCCCGAGAAGAACCTGGCTCCGGCCGGCGACCCCTCCGGCGGCATGGACTTCTAAGTCCCGCCTGTAGTACCTGCACGACACGCACCTGCACGGCACTGAAAAAGTGGGCGTCTCCCTCGGGAGACGCCCACTTTTGTGTCGGTGCTGATGTCGCGTTAGGCGGCGGCGCGGGCCGCCTTGATGAGGTCGGCGCAGCGTTCCCCGATCATCATGGTGGTGATGTTGGGGTTGACGGTCACCAGGACCGGCATCACCGAGGCATCCGCAACCCGCAGGCCCGTGACACCCTTCACGCGCAGCTCCGGGTCCAGCGGCGCGAGTACGTCGTCGACGGCTCCCATACGCACGGTACCGGCCGGGTGGTAGACCGTGTTGTGGGTCTTCTCGATGTACGAGGTGATCTCGGCATCCGTCTGCACGGCGGCGCCGGGGTACAGCTCGACGCCGGCCCATTCGGCCATCGCCGGCTGGGCAACGATCTCGCGGGCCTTGCGGATGCCGGCCACCATCACGCGCATGTCGTGCGGGTCGGTGAAGTACCGCGGGTCGACCATGGGCTTGTCGCGGTAGTCGCTGCTGCGCAGCTTCACCGTGCCGCGCGAGCGGGCGCTGGTCACATTCGGGGTGAGGCAGAAGCCGTTCTCGGTGGTGGGGTAGCCCTGCCGAGCGGTGTGCATGTCGAAGGGCACCGAGCCGTAGTGGAACATGAGGTCGGGCCGGTCGAGGCCCTCCTCGGTGGTGGTGAAGATTCCGGCTTCCCACCACTGAGTGGAGGTGTCGGTCATGGGCTGCTTGGCCTCCCACTGGATGACGCCCTCGGGGTGGTCCTGCAGGTTCTCGCCCACGCCGGGGGAGTCCGCGAGCACGTCAATGCCGAACTCGGCGAGCTGCGCCGCCGGTCCGACGCCGGAGAGCATCAGCAGCTTGGGGGAGTCGATCGCGCCGGCGGACAGCACGACCTCGATGCGTGCGGTCAGCTGGTGCGTCTTGCCGAAGCTCGCATCGACAACCTGCACGCCGGTGCAGCGCCTGGCCGCATCAAAAGTGAGCTTGCGGGCGCGCATGTCGGTCAGCAGCGTGAAGTTCGCCCGCTCCCGGATGGGGTGGACGTACGACACGGAGGACGAGGCGCGGGTGCCGTCGGCCTGCCGGTTGATCTGGAAAAAGTTCGCGCCGTTGACCACGGTGGTGCCGGAGTTGAACGTGGTGCGCGGAATGCCGGTCTGCTCGCAGGCGTCGAGCAGGGCAATGCCGCACGGGTCGGCGGCCGGCACGTTCATGAGGTGCACCGGGCCGTCATGGCCGTGGTGCTCGGCCGGGTCCTCGTTGGTCTCCAGCCGCTTGTAGAGCGGGAAGGTGCTGGCGGCGTCCCAGCCGGTGGCACCGTAGATGCTGGCCCAGTCGTTCAGGTCCTCCGCCGGAGCCCAGAAGGCGATGCAGGAGTTGTGGCTGGAGCAGCCGCCGAGCACCTTGGCACGGGCATGGCGCATGAAGGAGTTGCCGTGTTCCTGCGGCTCGATGGGGTAGTCCCAGTCGTAGCCGCTCTCCAGCAGTTCCATCCAGCGGTCCAGCTGCAGGATCGCGTCGATGCCCTGGTCGTCGGGGCCGGCCTCCACGAGGGCGACCTGCACCTCCGGGTCCTCGCTCAGGCGCGCGGCGACAGCGGCTCCCGCCGATCCGCCGCCGATGATGATGTAGTCGAAGTCAGTCGTGTTCGGTACCGTCATGGGTGTCATTGTTCCTAACCGGCGCTCAGCGCGCCGCGAACCAGCCGGTCACCGCGGGTGCCGTGTTCTGATAGATGTGTTTGGTCTCCTGGTACTCGCCCAGGCCCATCGGGCCGAGCTCGCGGCCGATGCCGCTCTGGCCGTAGCCGCCCCACTCCGCCTGGGGCAGGTAGGGGTGAAAGTCGTTGATCCACACGGTGCCGTGCCGCAGCGCCTGAGCGATGCGCTGGGCCTTGCCGGCGTCCTGCGTCCACACGGCGCCGGCGAGACCGTACACGGTGTCATTGGCGATGCGCACCGCTTCGGCCTCGGTCTCGAAGGTCTCGATCGTGACGACGGGTCCGAAGGCCTCGTCGACCACGACGGACATGCCGGACTGAACCCGGTCGAGCACGGTCGGGGTGTAGTAGTAGCCCTGCTCGAGGTCGCCCTCGCCCCAGGTTCCGCCGCAGCGCAGCCGGGCACCTTGGGCGAGCCCCTTCTGCACGTACGCGGTGACCTTGTCGCGGTGCGCGGCGCTGATCAGCGGGCCGGTCTCGGCGTCGGGGTCAAACGGTCCGCCGAGGCGGATCTGGTTGGCGCGGCGCACCAACTCGTCGACGAAACGTTCGGCAACGGAGGCCTCCACCACGATGCGCGCACCGGCGGAGCAGACCTGACCCGAGTGCACGAACGCCCCGTTGAGGGCGTTGTCGACGGCGGCATCGAAGTCGGCGTCGGCGAAGATCACGTTGGGGTTCTTGCCGCCCAGTTCCAGGGCGACCTTCTTCACCGTTCCGGCTGCGGCCGCGGCGATCTTCTTGCCGGTCTCGAGCCCGCCCGTAAACGAGACCAGGTCGACGTCGGGGTGGCTGGAGAGCGGGGCGCCGGCGACCGCGCCGGCGCCGAGCACCAGGTTGGCTACGCCGGCGGGAAGGCCGAGGTCGTCGAGAAGCTCCATCATGAGGATGCTGGTGTGCGGGGTGAGTTCGCTCGGCTTGAGAATGAACGTGTTTCCGGCGGCGAGGGCCGGGGCGATCTTCCAGGCCGCCTGCAGCAGCGGGTAGTTCCAGGGGGCGATGAGCCCGCAGACTCCGACCGGTTCGTGCACGATACGGCTGACCACGTTGGCATCGCCGGCGTCCACGATGCGGCCGGCGTCCTGTCCGGCGATCTTGCCGAAGTAGGCGAAGCAGTTCGCGATGTCGTTCATATCGATCTCGCTCTCGACGAGGCGTTTGCCGGTGTCGAGGGTTTCGGCGCGGGCGAACTGTGCCGCGCGTACCCGCAGTTCCGCGGCCACCCGCAGCAGAAAATCGCCGCGTTCGGGTGCCGGCACGGATGCCCACACCTGGCTGTCGAAGGCCGTGCGGGCCGAGTGAATGGCGGCTTCGACATCCGCTGTGGTGGCTTCAGAGACCAGCCCCACGAACTGCCGGTCGGCCGGGTTATGAATGGCCCTGGTGCCGTCGTCACTCGCCGGAACCCAGACCCCACCAATGAACAGCGTGGCGGCCGTGGTGGGGGTGCCGGGGGTGCCGGGGGTGGTGCTGGTGCTGGTGCTGGTACGGTCGGTCACTGCTTTACCTCGTCTGAATCGAAATCGGCTTCCCAATTATCCTTGGCCACCTGGTCTTCGGCAAAAGT
The DNA here is from genome assembly GCA_038208655.1 of Actinomycetales bacterium. Classification (GTDB taxonomy): domain Bacteria; phylum Actinomycetota; class Actinomycetes; order Actinomycetales; family Microbacteriaceae; genus Cryobacterium. The sequence goes on along the minus strand of JBBQYN010000050.1, from coordinate 2,128 downwards.
GGTGTTGCCCGGCTTGTCGAGCCGGTTCAGGTGCAGGAAGTCAAGGTGGGTCTCGTAATGGTCGAGCACGTCGGTGATCAACTGTTCCCGGCTGTACCCCATCAGGTCGTACCCGTGGCTGCCTTCCAGGGAGAAGACCTCCATGCGGTAGTACTTGCTGCTGGAGGACCGCACGGCATAGGACGGTGTGTCGAACTGCACCGGGTACACCTGGTATTTGAAGCCGCGCTCCTCACCCATCGACACGAGCAGATCGACGTGCGGAATCTGCAGGCCGTCAACGACGCCCTGGGAGATGCTGACCTCGGCGCCCTTGGCAGCCAGTTCGTCGTGCACCTCCTGCAGCGCGGGCAGGGCCACGAGTGACACGAAACGCTCGGCCTGTTTGGGGCCGGGGTAGCTCATGGCGCGGGAGAGGCGCTGTCGCCAGTTGCGGGACCTGGCCGGGTCGCCGCTGCGCCCCGACAATAGCCCGGGCAGGCTCACCCGGTAGCTGTCGCTGAGGGATTGCTCCACCCGCAGAGCCTTGTACAGGCCGAGCATGATCAGCAGCAGCACCGCCGAGAACGGCAGCCCCATGATGATGGTGGCGTTTTGCAGGGTGGGGATGCCGCCCACCAGCAGCATGGCCAGGGTGAGCACGCCCGTGGTGACTGCCCAGAACACACGCAGCCACTTGGGGCCGTCGGACTCGGAATCTTTGAGGTGCGAGGTGAAGTTGGCCATGACGAGCGCGCCGGAATCGGCCGAGGTGACGTAGAACAGCAGCCCGGTGAACGTCGCGATCGCGGCGCTGAGCGGGGCCAGGGGGAATTCGTCGAGCAGGGAATAGAAGGCTCGCTCCGGCGAGTTCATGGCGATTTCTCCGAAGCCGGCGTCACCGCCGATCACGATGGCGAGGGCGCTGTTGCCGAAGACGGCGATCCACAGCAGGATGAACGCGAAAGGCACCACGAGAACGCCCGCGACGAACTGGCGGATGGTGCGGCCGCGGGAGATGCGGGCCAGGAACAGTCCCACGAACGGCGCCCAGGCGATCCACCAGGCCCAGAAAAACAGCGTCCAGGCGTTCATCCAGTCGTCGGGCCGGTCGTAGGCGAACGTGTCCAGGGTCATGGCCGGGAACCGACTGAGGGTGTCACCCACGTTCTGCACGATGGAATCGAGCAGGAACGACGTGTTGCCGGCGATCAGCACGAAGAGCATCAGCGCCACCGAGAGCAGCACGTTGAGCTCCGACAGGCGGCGGATGCCTTTTTCCACGCCGGTGACCGCGGAGACGGTGGCCATCACGACGGACAGGGCGATGAGTGATCCCTGCACGAACAGGGTCTGTGGGGTGCCGAACATGAACGTGAGGCCGTAGTTGAGCTGCGCGACGCCGATCCCGAGGCTCGTGGCGATGCCGAAGATCGTGCCCAGAATGGCGGCGATGTCGACGATGTCGCCGATCGGGCCGTAGATCTTCTTGCCGAAGATGGGGTACAGCGCCGAGCGGATGCTCAGGGGCAGGTTCTGCCGGTACGAGAAGTAGGCGAGGGCCAGGCCCATCAGCGCGTAGAGGGCCCAGCCGGTGATGCCGTAGTGGAACAGGGTCCACACCATGGCCTGCCGGGCGGCTTCGGTGGTACTGCCGTCGCCGGTGGGCGGCGCAAGGTACTGCGTGATCGGTTCCGACACCGAGAAGAACATCAGGTCGATACCGATTCCCGCGGCGAACAGCATCGCGGTCCAGGTGAACAGGCTGAACTGTGGCCGGGAGTGGTCGGGGCCCAGGCGGGTCTTGCCGACCCGGGACACGGCGATGTAGATCACGAAGACCAACACGAGGGTCACGATCAGAAAGTAGTACCAGCCGAGGTTGGTGGAGACCCAGCCGACGACGGCGCCGATGACGTCACTGGCGTGCGCGGGCGCGAGGATCGCCCAGAGCGCGATCGCGATGATGCCGCTGGCGGAACCGATGAAGACGGTCTTGTTGACGCGGGTTTTACCGTCCGAAAGCGTCGGCTCGGAGGCCGGAATTTCGGACATGGGTGTTTCAACTTCAGAGGGGGGCATCTCATCCTTGGTGCTTGGTGTGACGCATCGTCTGACGGGGTAGCAGTCCTACCGAGTGCGCGGTTTT
>JBBQYN010000049.1:0-11398 GCA_038208655.1 Actinomycetales bacterium | reverse complement strand
CTGGATTTCTCGGGGCACCACGACGTCGGCGCCAAAACGGATGAAGTCCTGCTGCGGGAACGCCTGCCGGGTCGCCCGCACGGCCGCGCCGCTGAACCGGCCGATGAGCTGGCTGGTGAGGTTTTTCAGGCGGCCCTGGTCGCGGCGCCCGCCGTTCCAGCCGTCGAGCCACACGTCGAGGGAGTCCAGGCGGTTGAAGGCCTTGACGAGGTCGTTCTCGGAGAGTTCGTCGCCGATCCATTCCGACATGGTCGCCAACAGTTCGTCGTGCTTGTCGCGGCTGACCAGCAGCGCCACGTCCACGTATCCGTTCACGATGGCGTCTTCGAAGTCGTGCACGGAGTACGCGATGTCGTCGGAGAGGTCCATGATCTGCGCCTCGATGCAGAGGCGGCGGTCCGGTGCCGCTTCACGCAGCCAGTTGAACGCGGGCAGGTCGTCTTCGTAGAAGCCGTACTTGGCTCGGCCGCTCGGGTCGGCGACGGAGGCATTCGTGGGCCACGGGTATTTGCAGCTGGCGTCGAGGCTGGCGCGGGTGAGGTTGAGGCCGTAACTGCGGCCATCCGCCCCGAACACCTTCGGTTCGAGCCGGGTCAGCAGGCGCAGGGTCTGCGCGTTGCCCTCAAAGCCGCCGATGTCGGCGCACCATTCGTTGAGGGCTTTCTCGCCGTTGTGGCCGAACGGCGGATGCCCGATGTCGTGCGCGAGGCAGGCGGTGTCGACGATGTCCGGGTCAACGCCCAGGCGGTGCGCCAGTTCCCGGCCGACCTGCGCCACCTCCAGGGAGTGCGTGAGGCGGTTACGGGCGAAGTCGAGCCCGGCGGTGGGGCTGAGCACCTGTGTTTTCGCGGCCAGCCGGCGCAGAGCGCTGGAATGCAGCAGCCGCGCGCGGTCGCGAGCGAAGTCGCTGCGCCGGGAGCTGTGCTCCTCGGGAAACCAGCGAGCCTCATCGTGTTCGTTGTACCCGTTGCCGTTAGCCACCGCTGGTATCCCCTTCGCCCTCGGTCAAGTTGAGTCGTTCGGCGCCGACCAGTTCGCGGGAGTCGAGCCAGTACTGCGGCAGGGAGGTCTTCTTGGGTGAGCCGGCGCGACCGCGCGGACCTTCGGCTTCGGCGCCGGGGTAGGGCAGGTCGCCGTCGAGTGTGCCGAGCAGGTCGTCGAGCTGGGCGAGGGAGTCGACCATGGCCAGGCTGGCGCGCAGGTCACCGCCCACCGGGTAGCCCTTGAAATACCAGGCCACGTGCTTACGAATATCGCGGCAGGCGCGGGATTCGCTTTCGAAGAATTCGGTGAGCAGCTCGGCGTGCCGGCGGAACGCGGCGGTCACCTCGCCAAGCCGGGGCTGGATGGAGTCGGCGCGGGTGTCTGCTCCGGTGCGCCGGGCCGTGAACGCGGCCGAAAGGTCGCCGAACAGCCACGGGCGACCCAGGCAGCCTCGGCCCACGACCACCCCGTCGCATCCGGTCTCATCGACCATGCGCAGGGCGTCGTCGGCCGACCAGATGTCACCGTTGCCGAGGATCGGCACCGTGCTGATGGTGTTCTTGAGGTTCGCGATGGCGGACCAGTCGGCGTGGCCGGAGTAGTAGTCGGCCGCCGTGCGGGCGTGCAGGGCGATGGCCGAGACACCGGCACCCTCGGCCGCTTTCGCTGCTTCGATATAGGTGAGGTGGTCGGAGTCGATGCCCTTGCGCATCTTGATGGTCAGCGGTACGTCACCGGAGGCGTCAACGGCGGCCTCCACGATCTGCCGGAACAGGCCGAGTTTCCAAGGCAGCGCCGCTCCCCCGCCCTTGCGCGTGACCTTGGGCACCGGGCAGCCGAAGTTCAGGTCGATGTGGTCGGCGCGGTTTTCGGCCACGAGCATGGTGACCGCTTCGGCGACCGTTTTCGGGTCGACGCCGTAGAGCTGGATCGAGCGGGTGGTTTCGCTCTCATGGTGGTTGATCAGCCGCATCGATTCCCGGGTGCGTTCGACGAGCGCCCGGGAGGTGATCATCTCACTCACGTACAGGCCGGCACCGAACTCACGGCAGAGCCGTCGAAATGCGGTGTTGGTGATTCCGGCCATGGGCGCGAGCACGACGGGCACGTCGAGTTCGAGGGGCCCGATGCGCAGAGCGGGCGGGGCAAGGGTGGAAGTCATCGTAGGTCCAGTCTCCCAGATTCCCGACCGCTCGGGCACGCTCAGACGCGTTCGGCGCGGGCCTGGCTGAGGGCCTGCAGAAAAGCCTCCGGCGCCTGCGCCCCGGAGATGCCGTACTTCTGGTCGATCACGAAGAACGGCACACCCTGGATGCCGTAGGCGTTGGCCTGCGCCACGTCCGCTTTCACGGCGGCGAGGTGCTCATTGTCGGTCAGGGAGCGCACCACGTCGGCCCGGTCGAGGCCGAGGCCGGCGGCGAGGTCGGCGAGGTCTTCGATGCGGCCCACGTGGCCGCCGTCGACGAAGTAGGCCTTCAGGAGCGCCTCCTTCATCTCGAGCTGACGGCCGTGTGCCTTGGCGTAGTGCAGCAGCTCATGCGCCTTGATGGTGTTGGTCTGGTGCACGGCGTCGTAGTCGTAGTGCAGCCCCACGCTTTCGGCGATGCCGGTGACGTTGGTGAGCATCTCGTGCACCTGCTCGACGGGCAGGCCCTTGCGCTGGCTGAGGTAGTCGACGGGGCTGCCGTCGAAGTCGACCGGGGTATCGGGGGCCAGCTCGAAGCTGTGGTATTCCACCTCGACGACACCGTCGAACTGCGCGACGGCGTCTTCGAACTTGCGCTTGCCGATGTAGCACCAGGGGCACTGTACGTCGGACCAGATGTCCACCTTGACGGCGTCGGTGCGGTTGGCGTTGGGTACGGTCTCGTTCACGGTTTCACTCACCTGTACCGCAACGCTGTGCACGCGTGACTATTCCCGCGGGTCAGGCGTTGGGGGTATCGACCGCGCCGCCGTAACGACGGTTGCGGGCGGCGTAGAGTTCCACCGCCCGCCACAGGTCGACCCGGGTGAAGTCGGGCCACAGCGTGTCGAGGAACACCATTTCGGCGTAGGCGCTCTGCCAGAGCAGAAAGTTGCTGGTGCGCTGTTCACCGGAGCTGCGCACGAAGAGGTCCACGTCGGGCATGTCGGGCAGGTACAGGTGCCGGGCGATGGCTTTCTCGGTGATGCCCGATGGTTTCAGCCGGCCGGCCGCTACGTCTTCGGCCAGGGCCCGCACGGCATCCGTGATCTCGGTGCGACCACCGTAGTTCACGCACATAGTGAGGGTGAGCACGTCGTTGTGCCGGGTGAGCTGTTCGGCGTACTGCAGTTCGGTGATGACGGATGCCCACAGTCGCGGTTTACGGCCGGCCCACCGCACCCGCACGCCCCACTCGTTGAGCTGGTCGCGGCGGCGGTGCAGCACGTCACGGTTGAAGCCCATCAGAAACCGCACCTCATCGGGGGAACGTTTCCTGTTCTCGGTGGAGAACGCGTACACGCTGAGGTGTTTCACGCCGAGTTGGATGGCGCCCGCGACGACGTCGAGCAGGGATGCTTCGCCGGCCTTGTGCCCCTCCACCCGGGTGAGGCCGCGGGCGTTCGCCCAGCGGCCGTTGCCGTCCATCACGATGGCCACATGGTTCGGCACCGCGCGGGTGGGGACCTGCGGCGGGTACAGGCCGGTCCAGTCAAGGGGCTTGAAGGCCACCGCATCCCGGTGCGTGTACGGCTTGGGGGCGAACGGGTTCGATATCAGGAGCGTGACTTTCTACTGGGGGCGGCGTCAGCGGGTGCTCGGCGAAAATCAGCGGGAGAGGTGTTCGAGGGAGCGCAGCCCCCGGCCCAGGTGCCACTGCGTGTAGGCGGCGACGATTCCGCCGGCTTGGGCCCGGGTACGGGTGGGGGTCGCTTCGGAGTGCTCCCAGTCGCCGGTGAGCAGGGCGCTGAGCAGCGCGATGGTGGCTCGTTCCAGCCGCGGCGAGCCGGAGGGCGCGCAGTCGTCGCAGACCACGCCGCCGAGCTGCACGACCACCGCGGAGTGTTCGCCGACCGCGCCGCAGCGGGCACAGTCTTCAAAACTCGGGGCCCAGCCCGCCATGGAGACGGCGCGCAGCAGGTAAGAGTCCAGAGTGAGGGCGGGCCCGTGTTCGCTCCGGGACAACGACCGTAACGCCCCCACCAGCAGCAGGTACTGCTGCAGGGACCCCTCGGATTCGGTGAGCTTGTCGGCCGTTTCCACCATGACGCTCGCCGCGGTGTAGCTGTCGTAGTCGGCGGTGATGAGCGCGCCGTAGGACCCCAGCGATTCGGCCTGGGTGATGATGTCGAGGGTGCGGCCTTCGTAGAGCTGCACGTCGGCGACCATGAACGGTTCCAGGCGAGCCCCGAACTTGGACCCGGTACGGCGCACCCCTTTGGCCACGGCGCGCACCTTGCCGTGCTGCCGGGTGAGCATGGTCACGATGCGGTCGGCTTCCCCCAGCTTGTGGGTGCGCAACACGACGGCTTCATCACGATAAACAGGCACCCTTGATTATCCCACTCCCCGACCCTCTGTCGGTGCGCGGCCGGGCCGGGTCGAACCTGGCCGGGGTCAAAAATCGGCCGAATCTGTTGCGAAATGACTCTGGTCTTTCACGCGGACTGGGGGGACACTGGTTGAAACATTTCCCTTGGCAATGGAGGTTGCTCATGAACTCGGTCGAAGGCAGCTCGCCCGACCTGATGCCCGTACTCTCACGTGGCAAGCACCGCACTCCCCGCAGCGGTGGCTGCTTCATGGAATTCGCCTCGTACCTTGCGGGTGAATCCTGGAGCGACCACCCGTCGTGCACGCATCCCGTGCTGGCGTCGCTGGCCCGCATGGTCAATGACTGCAGCTCAGACGACGGCCGCTCCCGGCTGACGTCTCTGATTCCGTCGGTGATCGGCCTGCGCGGCGACGACCGTCGTGTCGCTCCGTTGCTCGCCCTGCGCGCCGCCACGGCAGCCCTGCCTGTGGCCAGCAGTGAACGTCAACGCGCGCTGTCGGTGGGCATTCTGGCGTGCGAACGCCGTCTGGCGGCCCTCGACGAGACCATCGGTGGTGCGGCCGGCGTGGAGGCGCGTGCCGCGCTGGCACAGGCGCCCGACGCGGAACGCTGGGCCAACGATTTCATCTTCTCGGTGCGGTCCTGGTCGAAGACGAAGTTCACCAGTCACACCGCGGACTCCATTCTGCGGGTCTCCGTGCAGGGCATCGCTGAGGCATGCATCTCCGACCCCGACGAGCGCCTGCGGCTGCTCCTGGTCGGCGCCATCGCCGACTGCGAGGCCATTCTGCTCGACCCGACGGATGCCCGCCCCGCGGCCGTTCCCGTGACGCACTGAGCCGACGGGCACCCGCACAGCCTGAGTAGCACCCCACCCGACCAACGTTGACCGTTGGCCGGGTGGCGTGCTGTGTGCGTGTGGCGTGCTGGCGTTTAGACGGCGGTGAGTTCGCGGGCGGTGACCTCGGCCCGAATTCCGCGGTTCACGGCGGAGACGACCGACTTCAGCGACGCCGTCGAGATGTCGGCATCGATGCCCACACCCCAATAACGCGTGCCGTTCACGTCGAGTTCCACGTAGGCCGCGGCGAGGGCATCACCGCCGGCGGACATGGCGTGCTCCACGTAGTCGTACAGCGTGATGGCGATGCCGTGGCGGCTCATGACCTGCAGGAACGCAGCGATAGGACCGTTGCCGGAGCTGTCCGCGGTGCTCACCGTATCGCCGTCACGCAGGTCCACGGTGAGCTCGACAGACCCGGCGAGGTCGCTGGAGGTGCGGGTCTTCACCAGTTCGAAGCGGCCCCAGCAGTTCTGCTCGGTGCCGGTGGTGCTGGGCAGGTACTCGTCGGTGAAGATCGACCAGATCTGTTCGCTGGTGACTTCGCCGCCCTCGGTGTCGGTCTTGGCCTGCACGACGCCGGAGAACTCGATCTGCAGCTTGCGCGGCAGGTCCAGCGAGTGGTCGGTTTTGAGCAGGTATGCCACACCGCCCTTGCCTGACTGTGAGTTCACCCGAATAACCGCTTCGTAGCTGCGGCCCAGGTCCTTCGGGTCGACGGGGAGATACGGCACGGCCCAGACCAGGTCGTTGACGGTGCAGCCCTGCTCCTGCGCCTGGGCGTCCATGGATTCGAAGCCCTTCTTGATGGCGTCCTGGTGGGAGCCGCTGAAAGCCGTGAAGACAAGGTCGCCGGCCCACGGGCTGCGTTCGGGTACCGGGAGCTGGTTGCAGTACTCGGCGGTGCGCTTGATGCCGTCGATGTCGCTGAAGTCGATCTGCGGGTCGATGCCCTGGGTGAACAGGTTCACCCCGAGCGCGACCAGGTCGACGTTTCCGGTGCGCTCGCCGTTGCCGAACAGGCATCCTTCGATGCGGTCGGCGCCGGCCAGGTAGCCCAGCTCGGCGGCGGCGATCGCGGTACCGCGGTCGTTGTGCGGGTGCAGCGACAAAATCACGTTCTCGCGGTGGGCGAGGTGACGACTCATCCACTCGATGGAATCGGCGTACAAATTCGGGGTGGCCATTTCGACGGTGGCCGGCAGGTTGATGATGACCTTGCGCTCCGGTGTGGGTTCGAAGATCTCGATGACCTGGTTGGAGATGTCGACCGCGAACTCCAGCTCGGTGCCGGTGAAGCTCTCCGGGGAGTACTCGTAGTAGACCGTGGTGTCGGGGATCGTCGCTTCGAGGGCGCGGCAGGTGCGGGCGCCGAACAGGGCGAGGTCCACGATGCCCTGCTTGTCTTCGCGGAACACCACCTCACGCTGCAGGATGCTGGTGGAGTTGTACAGGTGCACGATGGCCTGCTTGGCGCCGGCGATGGACTCGTAGGTGCGCTTGATCAGGTGTTCGCGTGCCTGGGTGAGCACCTGAATGGTGACGTCATCGGGAATGGCACCCTCGTCGATGAGGCTGCGCACGAAGTCAAAGTCGGTCTGGCTCGCCGACGGAAAACCGACCTCGATCTCTTTGTATCCGATGCGCACGAGCAGGTCGAACATGATGCGCTTGCGTTCCGGGCTCATCGGGTCGATGAGGGCCTGGTTGCCGTCACGGAGGTCGACGGCGCACCAGCGCGGTGCCTTCTCGATGTGCTTGGACGGCCAGGTGCGGTCCGGCAAATCCACGCTGAACTGCTCGTGATACGGGCGGTAGCGGTGAATCGGCAGAGCGGATGCGGTCTGGTTGTTCTTCATTTCGGTGATCTCCTCGTGGGTGTCAGTAGCCAACGACAAACTCCGCGACGAGGGAGGCCTTCAGATTAGGACTCGTCGCGGCAGCTAAGAAGGAGCAGACCGTTGAACACAAATGCAGGCTACCACGCCGTCATGGCGTGTGTCAGCGCGCGGTTGCGGCAAATCTCACCCACGGCTGCGAGCAATTCTCACCGTCTCGGAGAGAGACAGGGCCGGCAAGTAGGCCCGAGCAAGGGCCACCCCGATGGCGGGGAGGGCAACCGGATCGGGGTAGGCCATCAGCAAGGGTTCGAATTCGGGCTGGAATTTGCGTTTGAAGGCCAGCAGCGACCGGAACCCATAAACGGGTTCCAGTATGCCGCCCAGGAACTCCAGCAGCCGCGCGGCGGAGCCCTCGGCTTCGGGTGTGGGGCCGGGGGCCAGCGGCGCCGCCGACAGGCTGAGGAATTCGATTTCGGGTGAGTTACGCATGAGCGACGCGGTCTGCGCGATGATGAATTCCATCACACCGTTCATGCTGTCGGACCGCCGTCGCATGAAGTCGAGGGTCCACCCGATCACGATGCCGTCACGGTAGCTCGGCAGCCAGCTCGTCACCGCCTGCACCCGGTCTTCGACGTCGAGGGCGAGCATCAGCCGCACGGCGGGGTCGCGCAGTTCCCGCAGACCGCCGAGGGTGAAGCCCAGCTCCGGCAGGGCCTTGTCCTGCACCCATTGGCCCGAGATCTCCGTGATCTGGGCTGCGTGCCGGTCGTCGAGCTCGGGGTAGCTGGTCCATTCGGCCCGCACCCCCTCGCGCGCGGCACGACTGATCGCCGAGCGGATATCCTGCCACTTTTTCCCGGTGGTGGCCCAGGTGCGTGGCCTCAGAATGGTTTCTTCCGCGACGGTCATGAGACGCCAGCCCATGGCCCGGAAGGTGTCTTCCCAGGGGCGGTGCACGCTGTAGAAGACCGGAGTCCAGCCGTGGTGGTCGCACATGCGCGCAAAGTCGCCGACCGCCGCGATGCCGACGTCTGCGGCCAGCCGGGGGCTCACGACGGGTTCGCCGGTGGTGATGGCCACACCGTTCACGACCCGGTACGCGATCGCGACGGTGCCCTCGTGGTTGAACCACACGGTGTTGCCGACCCAGGTGGCCATATGCGCCAGCGAGCCACCGCCACCGGCCTGCAGCAGAGCGCGCAGGCCGTCGACCTCGGGGCGTTGGGGCGGGTCGGGCGGGCGACGTGGAAAGCGTTGCAGGTTGGCCAGCAGGACCACGACGGTGACGGCGGGCACCAGCACAGACACCACGAGCACCAGCGCGATCTCGCCGTACTGCCCCTGGCCGCGCCACGTGGACGCCAGCCCCGCCCCGGGGAGGACACCGTAATACCAGCCGGTGAGAACCGCGATGGCGGCGTTGACGCCGATCGCCAGCCAGACCGCCCAGCGGCGACCGCGCGCCATGCCGACGGCGGCCACGACGAGGGCGGTCAGGGGAATCAGGCTGATCAGCAGCGGGGCGAGCCCGTTAAACCGATCGAGGGTGAGTTCCTGCAGGCACTGCTCGGTGATGTCGCCCAGAAGGCAGCGAACCACGCGGCCGCCGGGCGCGGGAACGTCCTGCGCCATGACCAGGCCCAGCGGTGCCAGCAGCCCGTATCGGGCGCCCGACACGATGGTCACCACGGGTCCGACGGCGAGCATGCCCACGATCGCGGCCAACAGCGTGCGCGTCTCATGGTCGGAACTGCGCCGCCAGGATGCGTGCACCTCCTGCGGGCGCAGCAACATGCCGAGCCCGAGGCCGACGACGACGGCGAGGAGGCGGTACAGGTCGGACGGCTGGCCGGAGTAGAGCACGAGGACCAGAGCGGCGGCCAGGGTGAGCACCCGGATGCGACGGCGCCAGAGCGGTGCGGTGAAGGCGCTCGCCGCCATGATGCTGCCGGCGATGGGCGTGAACGGGTCGACGGCGGCGAGTTCGCTCACGCCCACCGACCAGAGTTCGCCGCGCGCCACCCCGACGTTTTGCACCAGGATGCCCGCGACCGTGCCCACGACGGCGGTCACCGTGAAGGCGATCAGCAGGCGCACCGGTCCGAGCAGCCGTTCGGCCGCGCCGAGCACGAGCAGTGCGGCAACCACGGCGAGGGCCAGTTCCAGGCCCGGGTCCACCAGGAATACCGCAGTGATCGGTGACCACCAGTGCCGGTTCTCCACGACGGACTCGTAGCCGGTACCGAACACCAGCCGGCCGGCGCCGGCATGAGCGGGGGTGACGGCCAGACCGATGGCGACGACCACGAGCAGACCCGCGAACGTGACGGCGACCGGCCGTTGGCCGATCAGGGTGGCCACTCGGGTGAGGGCGGCGCGGATCATCGCGGGCAGATCGCGGGCGGTAGCGGTCATGACGCCCGTGTCCAGTGCATCATGATCAGCGGCAGCGCCTGCGACCAGGCGTAGCGCACGGTGTGCCAGTCGTGTGCGGTGCCGGGCGACACGACAAGGTGGGTGTTCATGCCGGCCCGGGCGGCGGCATCCGTCAGCGTCTTTGCCCACGGCAGGTATCGGGCGTCGGCGGATCCGGCCGCGAAGACCGCAGTGGTGTCGGTGTAGGGGGCATGCGCGGCCAGGACCGCGGTCGGCGCTGCTGCGGCGTAGGCGTGGGCGTCACCGGCGAATGCGGTCGTGATGGTGTCGCTGACCGAACCGCTCTGCGGAACGAGTTCGCCGGAGATGTCGACGATGTTGGCGTACCGGGCGGGATCGGCCGCGCCGAGTTGGATGGCGCAGGTGCCGCCCTGCGAGAAACCGGCGATGGTCCAGCCGTCGGCGCCCGGTGAGACGTTGTAGTGCGATTGGATCCAGGCGGGCACGTCAACGGTGAGATACGTGGCGGAGAGGCCCAGGGGCGAATCGAGACACATGGGGTTCTGGTCGGCGCTGCCGAGTTGGTCGGGCACCACCACGATCGGGGCGACTCCTCCGTGGGCGGCGGCGTAGGCGTCGAGCAGGCCGGCGAGTTCGCCCGACGCGAACACGTCGACGGGGCTGCCCGGCTGGCCCGACAGCATCTCCACCACGGGCAGGGGCTGCGGATGCGCAACCTCGGCCGCCGGGGGAAGGTAGACCAGGGCGTGCCGGGCCGGAAACCCCGAGACGGTGGCGGGGATCGTCACGGTACCCACGGTGCCGGCCGTGGGCAGCTGTGTGGCGGCGATCGGCGCCGCACGGAGGGAACCGTAGAGAGGCAGGCCGAGCGCCGACCGCACGGTGGGATATTGTCCGAGGTCGGCGTTGATTCCAGCGGCTGTGCTGAGCAGGATCAGCGGGATTGCGAGGATCGCGACGACCCGGCGCCAGGATCGCACCCGCGCGACGCCGACGATCGCGACCGTGAGGGCCGCGCAGAGGAACACGCTCCAGAGGCGCATGGGGGTGGACAGCTCGACGCCGAAGAGGTTCCGCATGTCGCCGAGCAGCCAGGCCAGAATCCAGCCGGCCAGCCCTCCGAGAAAAGCGGTCGATGTGACCAGAACCACGCCGCGCGCCGGCATGCGGGAGCGGGTTCCGGCACGGCGCGGGACAACGATCAGGCCGATGACCGCAGCGAGCAGCAGCGCCGTCAGCCCGTACAGGGCGAGCAGGGTCGGGGCACTGACGATGCTCAGATCCAATTGCGCAGTGCCCACGGTGGCCTCCGCAGTTACTGTGACACGGGGCACCGCGTCCACGCTCGACACACAGCGCACTCATAGTCGGTACGGAGCGCACCATCAGGGGCGATCGCACGATCTCGCCGAGCCGTGAGTTTCAGGCCGAAAAATTACGGCAAAGCGGTCTGAAACTCACGGCTCGGCGGCAAGGGCCACCGAGCGGACGGGGCTTGGGATGTGGGGTTAAAAGCCGAGGCGGCCGAGCTGCTTCGGGTCGCGCTGCCATTCCTTGGCGACCTTGACCCGCAGCGACAGGAACACGCGTTTGCCGACGAGCGGTTCAATCTGCTTGCGAGCGCGCATGCCGACGTCTTTCAGGCGGCTGCCCGACTTGCCGATGATGATGCCCTTCTGGCTGTCGCGCTCCACGAACAGGTTCGCGTAGACCTCCACGAGTTCCTGGTCGTCACGCTCGATGATGTCGTCGATGGTCACCGCGATGGAGTGCGGCAGCTCGTCGGTGACGCCCTCGAGGGCGGCTTCCCG
>JBBQYN010000048.1:0-11590 GCA_038208655.1 Actinomycetales bacterium | reverse complement strand
AGGTGCGCCACCCGCTTGCCCATGTCCTTTTCGGGGTAGATCACGTGCTGCACGCCGATCTGGGTGAGGATTTCGCCGTGCGGGTCGCTCACGGCCTTGGCCCAGATCTTGGGAATGCCGAGCTTGAGCAGCAGGCTTGCCGTGAGGATGTTCGCCTGGATGTCACCGCCGATCGCCACGACGGCGCAGCTGAATTCGGGCACGGACAACTGGCGGAGAACCTCTTCCTGCGTGGAATCGGCGCGCACCACGTGGGTGAGCAGCCCGTTGTGGGCCTGCACGACGGCTTCGTCGGCGTCGATGCCGAGCACCTCGGTGCCGCTCTGCATGAGTTCCTGGGCCAGGGCGCTGCCGAACCGGCCCAGACCGATCACGACGACAGAGTCTGCGGCGGCGAGGCTCGCCGCGCTGCGGCGGCCAAAGAGGGAGAACTTAGCCAATGATCGGCCTTTCTTTCGGGAGTTCATAAGCGGTGCGGCGCTCGCGCAGGGCGATGGCCGAAGCAAAAGTGATCGGGCCGAGCCGACCGATGAACATCAGCGCGATCAGGATCAGCTGACCGGCGACGGGCAGCTGCGTGGTGATGCCGGTGGACAGGCCCACGGTAGCAAACGCCGAGATCACCTCGAAGAGCAGCTGGTCGAGGGAGAACTCGGTCATCACCATGAGCGCCGCCGTGCTCGCCACGACCACGAACACGGCCAGCAGCACAATGGTGATGGCCTCACGGTGCACGGCACGGGAGAGGCGCTTGCCGAACACGTTCACGGCTGTTTCCCCGCGCACCTCGGTCCAGAGAATGAAGAACAGCACCGCGAAGGTGGTGATCTTGATGCCGCCCGCGGTTCCGGCCGGGCCGCCGCCGATGAACATCAGCACGTCGGTGCCGAGCAGGGTGGCGTTGTCGACGGCGGCGGTGTCCACGCTGTTGAACCCGGCGGTGCGGGCCTGCACGCTTTGGAAGAAGCCGACGAGCAGTTTGTCGGGCCAGCCGAGCGGGCCGAGTGTCCTCGGGTTCGACCATTCCACCGCGGTGATGTACACCGTTCCGGCCAGCAACAGCACGATGGTGCCGACCACCACGATGCGGGTGTTCATGGTCCATTTCAGGGGGGTGCGCAGGTGCTTGCGCAGTTGCACGATCACCGGGAAGCCGAGCCCGCCGAGGATGACGGCACCGCAGATGGGCAGGCAGATGAACGGGTCGGTGGCGTAGGAGATGAGGTTGTCGCTGAAGAGGGCGAAGCCGGCGTTATTGAAGCTCGAGACGGCGTGAAAAACCCCCAGCCACAGGGCCCGGCCGAGCGGCTCTTCGTAGCCGAAGAAGAATCGGAAACTCAGCATCACGGCCACGACACCCTCCACGATGAGGGAGATGCGCACGACCCCGATCACGAGGCCTTTCACATCGTCGAGGCCCACGCTTTTGGCTTCGGATGCGGCGTTGATCCGTCCCCGCAGCGACAACTTGCGCAAGACGGCCAGTCCCACGACGGAGGCGAAGGTCATGATGCCGAAGCCGCCGATCTGGATCAGCACGACGATCACGACCTGACCGAACGCGGTCCAGAAGACGGGGGTGTCGACCACGATCAGGCCCGTCACGCAGACGGCAGACGTGGCCGTGAAGAGCGCCTCCAGAAAACCGGCGCCGCCCGGGCCTACCCGGGCCATCGGCAGCATGAGCAGCATCGTTCCGATGAGGATCGTCGCGGCGAACCCGGTAGCGACCACCTGCGCCGGGTGCAGCGGTTTCATGCGGAAGTTACTGAACCGCGCGGGGCGTGTGTGCACCGGCTTACTCTACGGCGCTTCGGGCGGGTTCGGCAGAACCCGCGAAGGGCGCGCGCGAGACGACGCATAATCACTCCTATTTTAGCGCCGGCCGATGCCGTTGCAGCAGCCCCCGAATGCCCGAACCTGCGGGGCGTACTCTGGCTTATGTCGGGAGGGACACGTCCGTGGGGGTTGAGTTGATCACGCGCACCGAGAACATCGCAGAGCATGTTGTGCGCCCGCGCCGCCAGGCGTACCGCAGTATCGGGTTGGCCTGTCTGGCCCTGTTCGCGCCCATTTTCGCGGTGCTGTACTGGCTGACGATTCCGCAGGGCACCTGGCCGGCGGTTCTGCTGGCTCAGACCGTGCTTCTGACGCTGACCGGGCTGGTGCTGGGCGCCGCCGCGCGGCGCACGATCGGGGTCGGCGAGGCGGGACTGACCTGCCGGGGGCCGTTCGGCCGCACCGTCACGCATCCGCTCGACCTGATCGACCGGGTGCTGCTCGTGGAGGTGTACCGGATCGATGAAACCGAGACGGAGCCGTATCTGCTGGTAGCCGACCACCGCGGGAATGCCCTGCTGCGCATGCATTCCCCGATATATGCCCGCGAAGCCATGGACACCGTGATCGACGAGTTGGGCGCTCCGGTGGAGCGGATGCTGCACCCGGTCACGCTGGCCGACCTGAACCGAAGTTGGCCGCATCTGCTCGCCTGGTTCGAGTGGCGCCCGAGCCGGCTGCTGCCCGCCCGGTAACCTCGACCCGCCTGGCGGTCCGTGCGGCACGTCAGGGCCGCAGCACGATCGGCGCGGCAAACGCCCAGTCCCGCACCAGGTCCGATCGCACCGTCACACCCGTGCCCGGTGCGGTCGGCACCCGTAACTGGCCGGCGTGCACGCCGCTGCCCAGCACGAACGGTTCTTCCACAAGGTCCTCGGCGTAGTAACGGTCGCTGGCCGAGGTATCCCCCGGCAGGGTGAAGCCCGGCAGAGCGGCGAGGGCGACGTTCGCGGCCCGGCCCACGCCGGTCTCGAGCATGCCTCCGCACCAGAGCGGCAGCATCCGTTCGAGGCAGAGGTCGTGAATGGCCAGGGCCTCGAGGTAGCCACCCACCCGCCCCGGCTTGACGTTTACGATCGACGTGGCACCACGGTCGATGGCGTCACGGGTGACGGCGGCGTTCACGAGGGATTCGTCCAGGCAGACCGGCGTGCGAATGTGGGCGCTCAGGGCCACATGGGCGGCGATGTCGTCCTCCACGAAGGGTTGCTCGATCAGCAGCAGGTCGAAGGCGTCGAGTTCGCGCAGATGGTCGAGGTCGGCGAGGCCGTAGGCGGTGTTCGCATCGACCTGCAGCAGACCGGTGGGGCCAAGCAGTTCACGCACAGCGGCGACAGGAAGCACGTCCCACCCCGGTTTGATCTTCAGTTTGATGCGTTTGTACCCGGCGGCGACGTAGCCCGACACCTCGTCGAGCAGGTCGTCGAGGGTGGGGCTGATGCCCACCGAGACGCCGCAGTCCACCCACTCGGCGAGCGGACCGAGGCCGGCGACGGTGCTCTGTGCGTGCAGGTAGCGGCCGAACGAGGTACCGGATGCCCGCAGTTGCGCATCGAGAACCGCCGCCTCGAGCGCGGCCTTGGCCATGCGGTGTCCCACCACGAAGCCGAGCAGCCCGACCAAGAGGTCGGCGCTCACCCGCGGGGCCGCGAGCAGAGCCGGAGCGAGGTAGTGCCGGATGACGTGCTCGCATCCGTCGACGTATTCGGAGCTGTAGAGCGGCCCCTCGCCGGCCACGCACTCGCCCCAGCCCTGGGATTCGGGTTGGCTGGTGCGCACGTGCACGAGAAGCACCACCCGCACGCTCTGCCGGCCGAAGGAGGTCTCGAAGGGTCGTACCAGCGGCATGCGCAGGCGGTGCAGGGTGATCGACTCGATCTTCATGCGCTCACTCTAGGGCCCGCGGCGCTCCGCCGGTCGAGCTTGTCGAGACCCCCATACGCCAACGATCAACGGGGCGACGGCGACGATCCGTCGGCGGCGTCGGCGGTGAAGACGTAATCGTTGTCGGCGTTCACCTCGGGGCGCAGGCCCCGGGCAAGGCTGGTCGAAAACAGCGCCCGGCTCGACGCACGCAGCGCGGCCGCCGCGTCGGGGTCATCGGCGCGGTGACGTTCGAAGTCCACGTCGAGGGGCAGTCGTTCGGCCACGGTCCACGCCGGCGGCGGCTCGCCCGCGAGGGCGGCGCGCACCCGCTCGGAATCGAGCCGCCAGCGCACCTCGAAGCGGTCGCTCCGGTCACTTCCGGTGATGGCGTCGTCGAGGCGGCCGTAGAAGTCGGGCAGGAACGCGGTGACCTCGGCTCCCAGTTTCACGAGGTTGAAGTGCGCATTGCGCCGAATCAGCGGGTCGAAGGTCCAGCGCATCTCGGTCACACCGTTCTCGAGGCAGACGGCACGCTGAAACAATTTCAGGGCATATCCCACGCCGGCGCTGCGACGCCACGGCACCACGGCGGCCATGTGGGAGTGCAGATGCAGCCCGTTGCCCCAGCCCAGAAAGCCCAGGGTCGCGCCGATCTGCTGGCTGTCGGCCACGGCGGTGATCACGGTGTTGCCGGCGTAGTCCAGGGCGAGGAGCATCGACCGGTCGGGGCTGCGCCCGACGCCCCAGGTGCGCTCAAAGAGGCCGATCACGCCGCTCATGTCGGGGGCATCGGCCAGTCGCACGGTCACGCCGGCGGCCGCTGCCGCAGCTGCCGCCTGCTCGTAGGCGTCCCGAATGAGTTCGGCTGAAACCGGTGTAAGAGGAGTCATGACACGAGTATGCCCTCACCGCGCGCCGAGCGGCACCGGAAGGCTGCCCGGGTAGGCTGACCGAGCGCCGAGAGGAGACCCATGGCCGACATCCGCAGCGAACGCACCCTCGTGGCGCTCAGCGCCGCCATCGTCGAGCTTGCCTCCGAACAGGCGCTCTCCACCGTCACGGTGTCGCAGATCGCCGCCCGCGCCGGCATCAACCGGGCCACCTTCTACGACCACTTCTCGTCGCCGGGGGCTCTGCTGGCCAGTGTGCTCAGCCCCGACCTCGACGCGGTGCGGCAGCGCGACAACGACCTGCGGGACACCGGCGTGACCTCGTCGGAGCAGATTTTTCGCATCGCGCTGGTCGGCGTGGCCGAGCACGTCGAGCGGTTTCGGCCGATCTATGCGCTGGCGCTGCCCGATCCCGCCGATAACGTGACCCACCACATGCTGGTCGCGCATTTTGACGTGTCGATCAGGCACCGATTGACCCTGCTGACGACAGCGGCACCGCATCTGAACCACGCCGTGGCGTCTCGCTACCTGGCTCACGGTCTGGTCGGGGCCATTGAGGCGTGGCTCGAAGACCCGACCATCACGCGGGAGCACCTCGTCGAGTCGATGTTGCTCTCGGCACCGCCGTGGTGGCACCGGCAACACGTCGAATAACCCACCCCGGCGCCCTCGCCGGCATTCCCGGCCCGGCCGCAGCACCGAGCGCGGGCGCGGCCCCGAATGCATACCGCTTGGCACCTGTAGGCGACACCTATGGTTTAAACGACGCGTGTTGTCTACTCTGGAGGTACGCGGACGCTCGACCCGCAGCATCCGTTCAGCACCGCCGAAACCCGTCACCGTCGACGGGGAAGGAGCACGATCATGAAGGCAGCAGTCCTCGAAGCAGTCGGAGAGAAATTCGTCGTTCAGGAGGTGAGCATCGCCGACCCGATCGGGCGTGAAGTCCTGATTCAGGTGAAAGCCAGCGGTCTCTGCCACAGCGACCTGCACATTGCCGAGAACGACTTCGGCTTTCCGCTTCCCAGCGTGCTCGGCCACGAAATCGCCGGAATCGTAGCCGACATCGGCCCCGATGTCACCGAGTTCGCGGTGGGCGACCACGTGGTGGGCTCGCTGATCAGCTTCTGCGGTCACTGCGACGACTGCCTGTCGGGTCGCAGCTTTCGCTGCAGCGACCAGCTCGCCGTGCAGCGCACCATCGACCAACCGGCTCGGGTCACCCGTGACGGCCTGCCCTTCACCCAGTTCTCGGACCTGTCCGGGTTCGCCGAACTCGTGCTGGCACACGAGAACAACGTGGTGAAGGTCAACGACGCCATCCCGTTCGACAAGGCGGCACTGCTGGGCTGCAGCGTGATCACCGGCATGGGCGCCGTGATCAACACCGCCGGCGTGCGCGTGGGCGACACCGTGGCCGTGATCGGCTGTGGAGGGGTGGGCCTGAACGCCATCCAGGGGGCTGTGCTCGCCGGCGCCCGACGGGTCATCGCCATCGACCTGCAGCCCGCCAAACTCGAGCTGGCCCGGGCCTTCGGCGCCACCGACGTGGTGAACCCGGCCGACGGCGACGTGGCCGAGCAGGTGCGCGCGATCACCGGAACCGACGGGGTCACGCATTCCTTCGAGGTGATCGGCCTCAAGAGCACCGCCATGCAGGCCATGGAGGTGCTCGGCAAGGGTGGCAAGGCCTACCTGATCGGCATACAGAAACCGGGCACGATGCTCGAGATCGATCCGATCGGCGACATGTTGTTCCAGCAGAAGAGCCTGCACGGTGTGTTCATGGGGTCCAGCAATTCCAAGCTCGACATTCCGCTTTACGCCGACCTGTACATGCAGGGGCGGCTCAACCTCGACGACCTGGTCTCGGCGACCATCCCGCTGGAGCAGATCAACGAGGGCTATGACGCTCTGAAACAAGGCAAGGTGGCGCGCAGCGTCATCGTGTTCTAGCCGCGCGGGCGGTCCGTCGGCGAGCGGGGGCTACGCGGGCGGGCCGTCCGTGTTCGGCGCTCGGCGCATCCGTTCTCGAAACGGATGCGCCGAGGCCAACTGGCGCTCCCCCTGCAGTTTGGCGGCCAGCGGCGCCCAGAGCACTACGGCGATTCCGGCTCCGAGCAGCATCCCGCCGATGGTGTCGGTGAGCCAGTGCGCGCCGAGGTAGGTGCGGCTGAGCATCATCGCCGCCGTATAGGCGAGGCCGGCCACGAGTACCCAGATGCGCGGCACGATCACGGCCAGGCACACGGCCATGGTGGCCGCATTGGCCACATGCCCCGACGGGAATGAACCGAAGTCGGCTGTGACCAGCATGTCCTCGGGGCGGGCTCGGCCGAAGAACTGTTTGAGCAGCTGCACGAGCGTCGCACTGAGCACGGTCGCGATGAGGTAGTAACCGGCCGCCCAGGGCCGCTTCACGACGACCAGCACCAGCACGATCAGCACCGGAATCACGAACACCCCCACGGTGCCGGCGCCGAGGTAGTTCATCACGAGCGAGGGCACCTCCCAGACCGGGTTGCGGTGTTCGATGATCTCGTCCATCCACTCGGTGTCGATGCTGAGTGGCCGGGTCGTGCTGCGCAGCACCACGAGCGTGCCGAGCAGTACCGCGAGGAGCACCGCAAGCAGTCCGCTGGTCAGCGGCCAGCGTCGACTCAGCCGCCGCACCGCCGGGGTGGCGGCCCGCGCCGGATCGGGAAGGGCGTCGGGGGTCGTCATGCGGCCATCGTAGTCGCGGCGCGAGCTGCCTCTGCCCCCTCCACCTTCCCCGAGACGACGTGAATTGCCCCCCTCGAAGCACAATTAGGGGCAATTCACGTCGTCTCGCGGGGTTTTTGGCGAGCGGATGCCTAGTGCTCGAGCGCGGGCACCGTGCGCGGGCGCACGATCAGCCACAGGGCCGCCACGGCGACCAGGGCGGTGATGCCCATCACGGCGGCCATCGGAACGGAGTTGTCCACACCAAAGACGCCCACGATTGGGGAGACCAGTCCGGCCACGCCGAAGTTGGCCGCGCCGAGCAGGCTTGCTGCCGTTCCGGCCTCGCGACCGTGCCCGTTCAGGGCGATCACTTGCACGCTCGGCAGGGTGAACCCGCAGGCCGCGATGAAGAACCAGAGCGGAATCACGGTGCCCCAAATACCGGCACCGCCAAGATCGAGCACCACAATCGCGCCGGCGGTGACCACGAGAACCACGGTGGAGATCGACAGGATCCACTGCGGGCCCACGTTGTAGCGGTGCATAAGCCGGGAGCTCAGCTGCACCCCCGTGACGATGCCGAGAGAGTTGACGGCGAACAACAGGCCGTACTGCTGGGCGCTGAACCCGTAGACCTGTTGGAACAAAAACGACGAGGCGGACAGGTAGGAGAACAGGCCACTAAAGGTCATGGCGCCGATGATCGCGACACCCACGAAGACGCGGTCGCCGAGGACGGCCTTGTAACGCTGGCCGAGGGTGCTGTGGCCGGCGGTGTGGCGCTGCTCGGGGGGCAGCGTTTCCACGATCCAGAAGTAGACGGCCACGATCACGAGCAGACCGTAGCCGGCGAGCACCCAGAAGATGCCGCGCCAGTTCATCACGAGCAGCAGCTGCGAGCCGATGACCGGCGCGATGACCGGAGCGAGGCCGCTCACCAGGGCGAGGCGGGAGAGCATCTTCACGAGCGGCTTGCCGCCGAAGAGGTCACGCACCATGGCCATCGCCACGACGGCGCCGGCCGCAGTGCCGAAGCCCTGCAGCACGCGGAAGATGCCGAGCATCACGATCTCATTGCTCAGCGCGGCACCGACGCAGGCCAGAAGGTGAAAACCGGTGGCAAGCAGGAGCGGCAGTTTGCGGCCCACCTTGTCGCTCCACGGGCCCACGATCAGCTGCCCGAAACCGAAACCGATCATGGTTCCGGTGAGGGTGAGCTGCACGGCGGCGGCCGAGACGCCCAGTTCGCTTTCGAGGGTGGGGAACGCGGGCAGGTACAGGTCGATCGTGAACGGGCCCAGCGCGGTGAGCGCACCCAGAATCACGATGTAAAGAATACGGCGGCCCCGGCTCAGGGCATCGCCTGGGTGGCGGGCGGTGGAGCGCAGTTGGGCTTTGCTGACAACGGGAATGGCGGCGGTAGTCACGCGGAATGGTCCTTTGTGGTGTGTGGCTGTGTGTATAAAGCCTGCGTATAGGAAGTCTGCGCAGACGAGGTCTGCCAGCCGACGCTACGGCGTACAGACGAGTTCTGGGTGAACGGATGCTGTCCCACCGGTGTGGACCACGGCCCCGCTGCTGAAAACACGCGCCTCACTACAGCTAAGCCGGGTCGGGCGTGTCGTATTCCCGGGAACGGGGTGCGAGGCGGCATCCGTCACAGCACCTGCCATCCGCGGGCGCGCGCCAGCCGGGCCTGATGGCCGTCGTCGGCGCCGAAGGCGCGGGTCTCGTCGTCGGCGGCGAGGTCCACGAAGCAGAGGTCGGCGGCGGCGATGTGCCAGGCCCGTTCCATAGCCAGGCCGGTGTCAGCGCTGATCTGCGCGGCCGCCTCGGCCAACTCGTCCACGTCGTTGGTGACGATCTCGACGAGGCCGGTTTCGGCGTCGACGAGGTCGGCCAGCCGGGCCAGGGCGCCCTCGGGCGTCATGCCGCGAGCGAGCCCGTCGGCCACGGCGTCGGCGGTGCATTCCCCGAGGGCCTGCGGAGTCGACACGATCTGCACCTCGCCGGTGTCATCGAAGGCGGCGGCCTGTTCGGGCAGCAACAGCCGCACCAGCAGCGTCGGGCCCGCGTAGATGATCATGCGCGCCCGGTCACGCTCGCCCGAACGAGTGCGGATCGTCGAGCACGCCGGCGAAGGCGAGTTCGGCGGCGCCGATCATGAGCAGGTCGGAACCGAGCATGGCCGCGTCGATGCGCAGCCCCTCGAACACGGTCGGCAGGGTGAGCGCGGCCACGGCGTGGTGCAGCCGGTCGGGGTCGACGGCCCGCAGTGCGGCCAGGAAACCGCCGAGCACCACGACTTGCGGGTTGAGCACATTCACGGCACCGGCCAGGGCCACGGCGAGATGGTCCAGCTGGCGGTGCACTTCGGCCTTGACGCGGGGTGCGTCGGAGGCGAGCAGGGCGTGTTCGAGGGTGTCGGCATCCGTTTCACCGGTCAGGCCCAGGGCGTTGAGCAGGCCGGAGCGGGTGACCTCGGCTTCGAGGGTGCCGCGAAAACCAGCGGAGTCCACGGCCGTGCCGTCACTGACCCGGGTGTGGCCGAACTCGCCTGCATACCCGGCGTGGCCGCCGACAACGCGGCCACCCACGATGACGCCGCCACCGATGCCGCTCGCACCGCCGTTGAGGTAGATCAGGTCGGTGCAGCCCACGCCGCTGCCCCCGTCGCGCTCGGCGAGCAGGCCCAGGCTGGCGTCGTTGCCGGCGTGCACGGGGTAGCCCACCGCGGCGGCCAGCATCTCGCTCAGGGGTTCGTCGGTCCAGCCCAGGTGCGGGGCGTGGCGCACGAGACCGTCGCTCGTGCGCACCAGCCCGGGCACGGCCACGCCCACGCCGACCACGTCGTGGCGCCCCTCGATGTCGCCGCGCAGGTCGGCGATCGCGTCGGCGGCCAGGCGCACGGCCGCGGCGGCGCTGGGTGTCTGTGGCATCGGGCAGCGGATGCGGCGGCGCACCACCCCGTCGAGGCCGACCAGAGCCACGGTCACCGCATCGATCTCGGGGTGCACGGCGAGCGCGGCGACCCGACCGTTCACGGCCACGACGGGGCTCGGCCGACCCACCTGGTTGGTGGCGTCGGGTTGGCGTTCCTCGACCAGGCCCAGCGCGGTGAGCTGCGCGACCAGTGCCGAGATCGTGGACCGGTTCAGGCCGGTCAGCCGAGTGAGTCCGGCGCGGGAGGTGGGGCCGCGGTGATGCACGAGGCGCAGTACGGTACGCTGGATGTGCCTGCGCACATCGTCGTGAGAGCTGCCGTGCACCGAGGCCTCCAAGGGTAGAAAATACAGGCTACCCCGCGTAATGTCCGAGACGGCGTGTTAGGTTGCCAAAGTCAACAAATCACCAGAGAAGCTGAGGACACAGACAGATGGAATTTCGTTATCTCGGAAACAGCGGCCTGAAAGTATCGGAGATCACCTTCGGCAACTGGCTCACGCACGGCTCCCAGGTGGAGAACGAGACCGCCACGCGCTGCGTGCGCGCGGCCCTCGACGCCGGCATCAGCTCGTTCGACACCGCCGACGTGTACGCGAACACGGCGGCCGAGCAGGTGCTCGGCGATGCGCTGCGCGGCGAGCGCCGGCAGAGCCTGGAGATCTTCACCAAGGTCTTCGGTCCCACCGGTCCGAAGGGGCACAACGACACCGGGCTCTCCCGCAAGCACATTCTCGAGTCGATCGACGGCTCGCTGACCCGGCTGCAGACCGACTATGTGGACCTGTACCAGGCGCACCGCTACGACGTGGAGACGCCGCTGGAGGAGACCATGCAGGCCTTCGCCGACGTGGTGCGGCAGGGCAAGGCCCTCTATATCGGGGTGAGTGAGTGGAACGCCGAGCAGCTGCGCGCCGGCCACAAACTGGCGCAGGAACTGAACATTCAGCTGATCAGCAACCAGCCGCAGTACTCCATGTTGTGGCGGGTCATCGATGCCGAAGTGGTTCCGACATCCGTCGAGCTGGGTGTGTCGCAGATTGTCTGGTCGCCGGTGGCGCAGGGTGTGTTGACCGGCAAGTACCTGCCCGGCGCCGCGCCGTTGGAGGGCAGCCGGGCAACGGATGCCAAGGGTGGCGCCACCATGATCAGCCGCTGGATGAGCGATGAGGTTCTCACGGCGGTGCAGAAACTGCGGCCGATCGCCGACGGGCTCGGCCTCACGATGGCGCAGCTGTCGCTGGCCTGGGTGCTCGCCAACCCCAACGTGGCCTCAGCCATCATGGGGGCCTCGCGCCCCGAGCAGGTGGCCGACAACGTCAAGGCCGCCGGCGTGAAGCTCG
>JBBQYN010000047.1:0-11623 GCA_038208655.1 Actinomycetales bacterium | reverse complement strand
GAGAGCCCATTGACGCGGAACCATTCATGAGGGAAAGAGGGGCTTCCCTTGACTGAGGGGCGCGCGGCTTGGGCTGGAGTTTCTCAGAAGCGACTGTCGCAGAAACAGGCGGCGGAGAAACGGGCCCGGACCTATGCCGCGCGGGCGGGGGTCGCCATGGTGGCGATCCTGGCCATGCTGGGAGCCACTGGACCGGCCAGCGCGGCGGAGTATCCCTCGTGGGCCGAGGTGGAGAGCGCACGTTCGTCGGAGGCTGGCAAGCAGACACAGATCACCGAGCTGACGGCCCTGATTTCGGGTCTTGCTGCCGAAGTGGATGCTGCCCGCGCGGAGTCCGACCGTCGCGCCGGCGATCTTGAGAACGCGCAAAGCGCCCTAGACGCCGCAACGACTCGGTCCATGGATCTTCAGGTCCAAGCGGATGACGCCACGGCCAGCGCGGCTGTCTCCCGTGAACGAGCCGGCCGGTTGGCCGCGATGCTGGCCCGCACGGGAAACAGCGACCTGTCGATATCCCTGTTTCTTGATGGCGATGAGGCGGATGACCTGCTGAATCAGCTGGGCTCCATGAGTAAGCTGACCGAGCGAACCAGCCTGGTGTACGAGTCAGCGGCCGCAGACCGAAACTCTGCCACCGCTTTGACGGACCAGGCCAAGGTCGCTCAGGAGGCGCTGGGAGCATTGGCGGACGAAGCCGAAACGGCGCTCGCGGACGCCATCGCCTCCAGCGCACGGGTGGAAGCCGCACTCGCAGAGCAGCAGCGAACGGAAGGAACACTTCAAGCGCAACTCGCGGTCCTCACCGAAGACCGTGCTGCGACGGAGGCCGACTACGCCAAGGGCGAAGAGGTGCGCATTGCTGCCGAGGCGGCCGCCGCCGCCGCGCGTGCGGCAGCGGAGGCCGCCGCGGCTCAGAAAGCCGCTGCGGCTCAGGCGGCCGCCGCCGCCGCCGCGTCGGGCAGCGCGGGCGGCTCCGGTAACTCCGGCGGCTCGGGCAGTCAGCCTCCCCGTGCTCCAAGCGGCCAAGGCTGGACGTTGCCTGTCGCGGGCTCCATCAGCTCCCCTTTCGGTGCCCGCCCCTATAAACCGGTCGCGGGCGTCGGTGCATTTCACTACGCCACCGACCTCGCCGCCGGATGCGGACAGTCGGTATATGCCGCCGCCAGCGGAACCGTCGTCTACGCGGGGTGGCTCGGTTCGTATGGCTACTGGGTGCTGATCGACCATGGCGATGGCACCCAAACCGGCTACGCCCACAACAGCAGCCTTTTGGTTGCCCGTGGTCAGCAGGTTTCGGCGGGGGCGACCGTCGCGCTCGTCGGTACGACAGGCGCATCGTCCGGCTGTCACGTGCATTTCGAAACCCGCGTCAACGGTACCCGGGTGGATCCACAACCGTTTATGTATTCGCGAGGAGTCACACTTGGCTAGTATCCGAGCACGCACCGGCCGCATCGCGCGTGGCCTTGGCTGGCTGACCGCGGCGGCGCTGCTGTTGACCGGTTGCACCTCTGATCAGCTTGCAGACCAGTATCGCGCGGGCGACAGCAAGGGCTACATCGCCGGCGACGGCAGCATCACCGAGATCGCCGTGGCCGATCGGGGGGACCCAGTGGACTTTGCCGGAGTCGTGGAGACAGGAGAGACGGTCAGCTCTGACGACTATCGGGGTGAGGTGCTGGTGGTGAACTTCTGGTACGCCAGCTGCGCGCCATGCCGTGCCGAAGCCGACGATCTGCAGGGCCTGAACGCCCAGTTCGCAGGCGCGGGCGCGAGTTTTCTGGGCGTGAACGTGCGTGACCAGTTGCCCAACGCGTTGGCGTTCAGCGAGACGTACTCGATCACGTACCCGTCGGTGCTGGATGTTGTTGACGGGGGGATGCAGCTTGCCTTCAGCGGTGCTATTCCGCCCAACGCGGTGCCGACCACGCTGGTGCTCGATGCGGAGGGACGCGTGGCCGCGCGCATTCTGGGTGCCATCCCTGAGGCGTCCATTTTGGAGACGCTGATCATCGACACGATCGCTGAGGGTTCGCCCGTGGAGGACCGTTAGGCGTGGGGAATCCGTTCGGTGAGATCGTTTTCAGTGGTGCGCTGTATCTCGCGATTCCGGTCGCGGTGCTGGCCGGGCTGGTGTCCTTCGCGTCCCCGTGCATTCTGCCGCTCGTTCCCGGTTACCTTGCCTATATCGGCGGGTTCAGCGACGGGCGTGCGGTGGCCTCGACGCGGGATCGTCGCGGCCGTAATCGGCTGCTGGCCGGGGTGGGCCTGTTCATTCTTGGGTTCACGGTCATTTTTGTTCTGACCGGCTTCATCTTCGGCGCGGCCGGTTTCTGGCTGAACCAGTACCGCGAGCTGATCACGCGCATCGCCGGGGTCGTCGTGATCCTGCTCGGCCTTGTCTTCGTGGGCCAGTTCGGCGCGATGCAGCGCACCATCAAGACCTCCTGGCGGCCGAAGATGGGCCTGGCCGGGGCGCCATTGCTCGGCGCCGTCTTCGCTGTCGGCTGGACCCCGTGCACCGGGCCCACGCTGACCGCGATCAACTCGCTCAGCCTTAGCAGTGGGTCTCCGTGGCAGGGCGGCCTGCTGGCGCTGTTCTACTCGCTGGGCCTCGGCATCCCGTTTCTGCTCATCGCCCTGGGTTTCAACTGGGCGACCGGCACCGTGCTCTTTCTCAAACGCCACGTTCGAGCGATCAATCTGTTCGGCGGTGTTGTGCTCATCGTCATCGGAGTGCTCATGGTGAGCGGCATCTGGAGCATCTGGCTCCTCGACCTGCAAGGGGTGATTGGCAGCTTTGTCCCGGCCATCTGAGCACTTCGATTCCCATCCATCGCTGCGTCCGAGTCGCACACCCCGCACACTTACAGTTTCGAGTTGTGGGCGTCTGTTATTTTGAAGGGGAACGGTGTAAACAGCAAGGGACATTCATGGCCAGCAGAACCGCACAGACGCCCCTGTGGCGACTGCAGCGCCTTCTCCTCGCCCTCCTGGTCATTGCGGGCACTATCACCTCGCTGCTCCTGGCCCATTCTCTCGGTGAGGGCCAGCCCGCTCAGCTTGCCCAGAGCATCTCGGCGACATCGTCGGCGGTCAGCTCATCCGGTGTCGACTCCGGAGCGCCAGCGGGCATTTCGGATGCCGCGGTGACGACTTCCGCAGCGGCCGACGATTTGCGGGACACGGGGATCGCCCTGTGTGCGGCGGTTGCCTTCGCCTGCGGGCTCGCGCTGCTGGCCATGGCTCTTCGCCTTCCCGCTCGAACCCGGAATTTGGCACTGGCACGCTCGTCGATCTGGAGGGGGCAGGTTGGTGTCGCCTCTGCTGCGCGCCTGCCCGTAACTCTCACCGCACTCTGCATTAGTCGCGTTTAGCCGCAACCGGCCCCACTCCGTGCGAGGGGGCCGCACTGCCGCGTCTACACGTCCGTGCGCCGAAAATCGGCCATTTCAGAGAGCACCAATGCGAGAAAACACCCATCGACCATCAGCGATGACTCGGCGCGAAGCACGGCTGGCCGCGGCACCCACTCGAGTATCGAGAACCTCAGACGCGGCTACAGCACGCGATGGCCGCCCCAAGCAGCGGTGGGTGGCACGTACCCGCCGCCTCGTTCTCGGGTCGGGAATCATCTGCGCCGCTCTGGTGGTCGTCACGTCCGTCCCGGCGAGCGCGGTGGGCCCGACTATGACGGCCATCACCGTCACTGCCCCTGACTCCCGCCCGTCCCTTCCCTCCCAAAACTTCACGGCCTCGGCGGGACGCGCGCTGGAAGTCACGCGGGACGGCTTCGCCGCGACATCTGCCGAAGAACTCGCGGCCCTCACGACGGCCCAGGCAGCATCCGCTGCGGCCGCGGCGCTTGATTCAACCGTGCGCTGGCCCTTTCTGGTCGGGGTGCCGATCAGCGACGACTTCGGGTCGCGCAACGCCCCGTGTTCCGGGTGCTCGACCAACCACAAGGGATTGGACATGACCCCCGGGGTGAACACACCGATCGGGATCGTCGCCGACGGGCTGGTTCGGGAAACCGGCGAGTCCGACTCGGGGTTCGGCGTCTACGCCATCATCGACCACATGGTCGACGGCGAACTCGTCAGCAGCCTCTACGCACACATGCAATTTGGTTCGCTGCAGGTGGCCGTGGGGGACCCCGTCACAGCGGGGCAGGTCGTCGGCGACGTGGGCAACTCGGGCCAGAGCACCGGACCCCATCTTCACCTTGAGATATTGCAAGACGGCACGACGCAGATTGATCCCTTCGCCTGGCTGTCCGCCCAGGTCACGCCGTAATCACACGATCTCAGGAAAGAACAATGAAGAAGTCGATGTCCAAGCGCACCCGAATCCTGATCCAGGCAGCGGTCCTGGTGATCGTGGTTGCTGTCGCCGCCATAGTGATCACCACCGCACGCTCGGCCAACAGTCCCGACATCGAAGGTACCCCGCAAACACTGCGCGAGAACAGCCATCGCCTGGACACTGCGGAGGACGGCAAGGTCACCCTCGTCGAATTCCTCGACTTCGAATGCGAAGCGTGCGCCGCCGCATATCCGCTCGTCGAATCACTGCGAGAGGACTACGCCGGGCGGGTCACGTTTGCAACCCGATACTTTCCCATCCCCAGCCACCAGAATGCGCAGAACTCTGCGGTGGCAGCCGAGGCCGCTGCGCGTCAGGGGCAGTTCGAGGCCATGTACACCCGGTTGTTCGAAACACAGACACAGTGGGGCGAACAGGCCTCTTCCCGTGCCGAGTTCTTCCGGTTTCTCGCAGACGAGATCGGCCTGGACATGGAGCAGTACGACGCGGATGTCGCGGACCCGGACGTCCTCGAACGCGTCCTCGCCGACCAGCGTGAGGGAACAGCCCTGGGCGTCGAGGGCACCCCGACCTTCTTCCTCAACGGGGAAAAGCTGGAGGTCTCCAGCGTGGAGGAGTTCCGGGCCGCGATCGAGGAGGCAGTCCAGGAATGACACCGTATCCAGCGGCGGCGTCTCGGACCCTGCCGATCCTGGCCCCGGCGATCCTGCTCGTCGTCGCTTTCTCCGCGGTAATCGGAACAACTCTCGTGGTGGCAGCTGGTGAACCGCAGCTGATCGTACCGACCGGCCCGGTGGTGACTCTGGGCATCCCGATCGTGAAGGTACTCTCCAACCTGGCCAGCGCCGGAACGTTGGGCGCGCTGATCCTTGCCTGCTTCGCCCTGAGCCCTGATACGCCGGCGCACGGAAGGACTCTTGACATCGCTGCTGGGTGCGCCGCGGCGTGGGCCGTCTTAGCCGCCACTGCGGCCACCCTGTCGCTCATGAATATCGCCGGCCCTATCGCGTTGGACATGCTTCCCGCCGTGATGGGTCAATTTTTGACCAGCGTTGATTTGGGTCGGGCATATCTCACGACCGTGCTGTTCAGCGCCGTGATCTCGGTTCTCGCTTTCGCCGTGCGTGCACCCGGCGGTGTTGCCGCGATCGCCGTCCTGGCCGCTGCGACACTCGTGCCGCTCGCCCTGCAGGGCCACGCGGCGGGCGGTGGCAGCCACAGTGCTGCGTCGTCGGCGATCTGGCTGCACGCGGCGGCGGCTTCGGTCTGGATCGGCGGGCTGGTGATCGTTGCCGTCCTCCACCGCTCGATGTCTCGGAGCGACCTTGTTCGGCTCCTCACACGGTATTCGACCATTGCCCTGGGCTGTTTTGTCATCGTCACGATGTCGGGGATCATCAGTGCTGTCCTGCGTTTCGACGGTCCCGACCAACTCTTCGCGACGACCTACGGTCGGCTTGTGCTGGTCAAGATTGCCGCTCTGGCCGCCCTGGGCTGGGCCGGATTCGCGCACCGTCGCTGGCTGCTCCGCCGGCTGGGGGACTCGCCCCGCTGGCTGAGCCTGTTCTCCTGGCTCATCGTCTGCGAGATGATCCTGATGGGCATCGCGTCGGCATCGGCAGCAGTGCTCGCCCAGACCGCGCCGCCAGCCGCCGAGCAAATCGCCGCCTCTACCGCGGAACGGTTGACCGGAACGGAACTTCCGCCGCTCTTCACCTGGCCGCGAGCGCTCGATACGTGGAGCGTCGACCCGATCTGGCTGCTGGTGGCGGCCGGCGGAATCGTGCTCTATCTGGCTGGCGTCCGTCGTCTTCAGAGGCGCGGCGACGACTGGCCGGTTCTGCGGACGGTGAGCTGGGTGGCTGGCCTGCTGGTGCTGTTCTACGTCACCAACGGCGCTCCCTCCGCCTACGCCCCTTATCTTCTGAGTGCCCAGACGCTCGATCTGATGTTCGTGAGCGTGGTCGTTCCCCTCGCCCTGGTGGGCGGGGCTCCGATCACCCTTGCCCTGGCAACGATCCGCGTGCGCGGTGACGGAAGCCGGGGTGGCCACGAGTGGCTCCTCGCCGCCCTGCATTCCCGCGTGGCCGGGATCGTCTCGAGACCCGTGCTCGCGGCCCTGATCCTCGCCGGATCATTCGTCGTCTTCTTTTACACGCCGCTCATCAGCTGGGCCCTCGAAGAGCCGGTTGGCCATCAGTGGATGACCGCGCACTTCCTCGTCACGGGGTATCTCTTCGTGCAGTCTCTGACCGGCCGCGATAGCGTGGCGCACCGCCTGTCACATCCGCTGAGGCTGGTCACCCTACTCGCTGCGATAGCGTTCTACACGGCTTTCGGCCTCGTCCTGATGACCAGAACCACGCTGCTGCTCCCGGAATGGTACGGGCAACTCACCGGCGGGTTCGGCATTGTGCCCCGCGCCGACCAGCAGCTCGCCGGCCTGTTCATCTGCATCTTCGGTGGTCTGGCAACCGTGACCCTCGCGGTCATTGTGGTCCGGGACTGGTCCCGTACCTCTTCCCGAAACGGGGTGCGAGCATGACGGGTGCCACGGTCGACGGGCCGGTCTGGATCCCCACCCTGCCGCCGAGCATCGGCGAGTTCTTTGCTCCGAACCTGCAGCCGATACCGCTGATCCCCTTCATCGCGCTCGTCCTGGCGGCTACCTACCTGGTCGGTGCGGTGGCCCTCTGGCGGCACCGCGCCGGCTGGTCGGTCATTCGCACGCTGTCGTTCCTCAGCGGATGCGCCGTGACGGTCGTCGTCATGGGGGCCGGCATCGAGGGCTACGGCTACGAACTCTTCTCCGTCTTCATGTTCCAGCAGCTCACGCTAATGATGATCATTCCGCCGCTGCTGGTGTGCGGGTCACCGGGACGGTTGCTGCTGAAGGCGACACCGCACCGCGGCGTCGGAGTGCCGATCCTGCGCGCGGCACTGATCGGGCTGCGCTCGCCCGTGAGCCGGGTGCTGATCCATCCGGTGTTCACGATCCCGCTGTTCCTCACGACCTTGTACGGGCTCTATTTCACGGATGTCGCCAATATGCTGCTGCAAAGTTGGACTGGCCATGTGGGCTTGGAACTGTACTTTCTGTTCGCGGGAATCCTCTTCGCGGTGCCGTTGTTTTCCACGGATCCACTTCCCACCAAGCTGCCATACGGCGGGCAGCTACTGGAGGTCTTCACCAAGATGCCGCTGCACGTGCTGTTCGGCGTGACCGTGATGTTGTCCAGTACACCTGTCGTGACGTTTTTCGCCTCTCCGCCGTCCAACTGGGGCGTGGACGTGATCCTGGACCAGCGCACGGCCGGTGCGCTGGCGTGGTCCTATGGGGAGTTCCCCTCGCTCATCATTCTGCTCATTTTGCTGATTCGGTGGCAGCACGACGAGGGCATCCGCACACGAGCGGATGACAAGAGACACGATCGCGACGGTGATGTCGATCTGGAGGCTTACAACGCCTACCTAAACCGACTTCGCTAGCAGGTGTCCGATGTTCCGGGAGCCGCGTGGACCAGCACAGTGTGGCCGACGTGTTGGAGGCCCAGCTCAAGCAGCAGCCGAACGTGTGCATCTGCAAGCTCGTAGTATGCGATTCTGCCGCTGCGGTGCACCTCGACGACCCGGTGTGCCCGCAAAAGTCGAAGGGCATGCGACACCGCCGATTCGCTCAGCTCGATGGTGGCCGCGATATCGCGCACGCACATTTGGCCCTCGAGCAGGGCGATCAGGATGCGGACTCGGCTCGGCTCGCCCAGCAGGCCGAAGACATCCGCTAGATCCGTGACATCCGCTTCAGCGGGCATGTTTAATCTCACGGTACTGACCTGTGCCGAGTTGATCGTGCGTGCTTCGTTTCTTTTCATCTGGTATCAGGATATCGTGCGCTGATATTGCCTGCCTGGGTCACACCGGATTGGAGCTTTCGGTGAAGGCTCGCGGTTCGCACTGGATGGTGGCGTGCGAGATGTCGTAGCGTTCACGAAGAAGTGTGAGCACGTCCTGCAGAACGACCTCGTAGTTGCTGCCGGGGTCCAAAGCGACGTGTCCGCTGGCGCTTTCCATGCCTGAAGTGATCGTCCAGATGTGGAGATCATGCACTTCGGCAACCCCGGGAAGGGCGAGGATGTCGCTGCGAATCAGCGCCATGTCCAGGTGGGGCGGTGCCACCTCCATAAGGATGCGGAGGGCCTGCCGGGTCAGTTTCCATGTGCGCGGCAGGATGAACAAACCGATTCCCACTCCGATGATCGGGTCGGCGTATTGCCACCCCGTCGTCCAGATCACGATCGCGGCGACGATTACGCCGACCGAGCCCAAAAGGTCTCCGAGAACCTCCAGGTAGGCGCCTCTGAGGTTGATGCTCTCCTTGGCGCCCGCCATCAGCAGGCGGAAGCTGATCAGGTTGATGACCAGCCCGATGCTGGCGACGAGTAGGAGGGGGAGGCCGGGAACGTCGGGCGGGTTGCTGAACCGCTTGATGGCTTCGACCAGGACGTAGCCCGCAACGCCAAACAGGAGAAGGCCGTTAAAGAGGGCCGCAAGAACTTCGAGACGGTAGAAACCGTACGTGCGCTGGGTGGTCGCAGGCCGGGCCGCCAGCGTGATCGCCGTCAGTGCCATTCCCAGCCCTAACACGTCGGTTCCCATGTGGGCTGCGTCCGAGATGAGGGCCAGGGAGTTCACGGCGAAGCCGACGACGAACTCCACGATCATGTAGCCGGCGGTGAGGATGAACGCGATGATCAGCGGTCGGCGGTGACGCCCGGCCGCGCTCACGGCCGATGCGTGTGTGTGGTCTGATCCCATTCGATGCCCCCGATGCCTGATCCATCCGTGCGATGTATGAACAGTCTTGCAGATATCGAGGTGAGATTTCGTGAGAATGACACCCATCTACGCCCTCCGTCGGGCTGGGCTGACGATTAGACTGGGCTGTCTATCGCTCCGACGGAGGGGAGAGGAGAGTCCGTGAAAAAGTGGACGTTTAAAACGTGTGCCTTCACCGCATTCGGTTTGGGCGCCCTAGGGATGCTCCTTCTCGTTGTGAATCTCGTGACCGGCTTTGAGCTGACTGCGGTTCTGGTGCCGCTGGCGATCGTGGCCTGGGCGTGCGGGGGAGCGCTGTCAGGCCGATCGCACGTCCTGTGGCTTCGTAGCTAAACGGGTGGGCTAGACGCTCCGGCGACTTCGGCGAATGAGAAAGATCACCGACAGGCCGACCAGGACGATGAAGCCGCCGCCGGCCAACAGCCCGACGACGAGGCCCGACGGGCTATTCTGCGAAGCGGCGGTCGCATCTTCCTCGACCGCATCCGGCACCGGCTCCGCTCCACAGCTGAACGGCCCGGTGAGGCCTTCCGCCATCGTTTGCGCTGCGGTCGGCGCGTACTCGAAGGAGTACGTGTCGGAAATAGGATGCCCGTCGGCTGACACGACCTGCCACCGTACCTCATACGTTCCCGCAGCGCCGAGCTCAACCGGGGCGGAGATCACCGCTCCGGACAGGGCGGTGCAATCGGTCTCGTAGTACCGATCATCGGGGCCGACGACCTGGATTACGAAGGCGTTATCGACACCGTTCAGGTTCAGGAGCGTGTCGCCGAATGTCAGGGCGACGGTCTCGAGTTCGGTCACCGTCGTTCCTTCCTCCGGTGAACTTGCGTTGAGGGCGTCGTGGGCCAGGGCAGCGGGAGCTGCGCCCGCGAGCGTGATGGCTGCGACGACGATCGCTGCGGCGACTCCAAGCCGCCGCGCATGGGATGTCGGTGCCAGATTCATGCGTTCGTCTTTTTGCGCCCGAAGACGGCGAACGCTCCGAGTCCGGCGCCGATCCCGGCGAGAACGAGGGCGGCGATGCTCAGGCCGAGCGCGAGTCCGGCGTCAGATTCGGAGGGACGTGACGAGGTGGTGTCGGTCGCGGTGCTTTCGTGGTCATCCGTTGCGGTCTCGGCGTCGCCTGCGGCATCGTCGTGCCCGGCGCCTTCTGCTGCGGGTTCGTCGTTGACGTAGACGACCGGTGCGCGCTTCAGCGAGGAATCAGCATCGGCCTCGTCAGCGGATGCCGTCCAGTTGACGACGGAACCGTCGTCGTAGGTCTGTACGGACGGGAATGAGAGGCTCCCCACATCCGGCAGCGGACCAAAGGACACCGTCCACTGCTGGAACTGGCCAGGGGTGATGCCGCCGCCGGCATCCGCTTCAAAGACGATGCGGGACGGTGCTTCGGTGAGCTCATTGCCGCCGATAGTGACCGGCTCGGGGAGGGTTTCGGTGATAACTTCGGTGGTCCAGCCCGGCGTGGCTTGGTACGAAACGCTGACGATAGGGGTGTCCGTGGGCAGGGTGATCTCCACCCGGGTGGTCGTGGCTGCCTCAGTTTCGTTCAGGGCTTTGAACTGAAAGTTCGAGTAACCGCCGGAATCGGCGTCGTTGGGGCTGACGCTCACGTGCGCCGAGGCCCCCAGCGGGGCGGCCAGTGCGAGTGCAAGGCCTGCTGTGGTCGCGGTCAGGGTGGTGCTGAGGGTGCGAGTTTTCATGGTGGGAGCTTTCGTTCGAAGGCACGCCAACGGGCAGAGAAGCCGCGGCCGGTGTGCGAAGTAGGGGGAGTGGGAAATCGGGTGCTTCAGGCGAACGAGACCGGTGGACCGCGACGACGCATCGGTGACAGCGTGGCCAATGAGGTGGGGAGGTGCGTTGGCGCGATAGCGGTGTGCGTGCGGCGAAGCTGACGCGGAGCGAGCAGGCCCGGGATCGCGAGCGCGACAGCGATGCTGAGGCCGGTCAGGGCCAGCAATGCCCAGAAAGCCGCCTCGCCACGACCGAGAATCACCACCGTCAGCGCGGCAGCGAGCACGTGGGCGGGCAACATCATGGCGTCATGACCGAGGGCCCCGTAGCCGGTCATGGTCGACATGTC
The DNA here is from genome assembly GCA_038208655.1 of Actinomycetales bacterium. Lineage (GTDB taxonomy): Bacteria > Actinomycetota > Actinomycetes > Actinomycetales > Microbacteriaceae > Cryobacterium. Next base: position 372 of record JBBQYN010000047.1, on the reverse strand, counting down.
GACAAACTGGGCCGCTGCGCTCACGAAGTCACCGCCATGGTGTGGCGTAGGTGCTGAAACGGGGGAGTACAGCCTTGGCTGCGCGTTCAAACCCAGGGTGACGTGGAATAGGAACTGACTCACGGCCACCGTGACGGCCAGGCGCGCCCAAGACGGTGTCGTGCCGGCGAGAAAAATTGCGACCGGAACGGCAAAAATTGCGGATACCGTCACACCGAGCCAACCGGGTGGGCCACCGCCAGCGAAGACGTGGAAAAGTCCCGCAATGAACGTCGCGACGCCGGCGGCAATGAGGCCGCGGACGAGCCGTGCCCACCGTGTCGCCATGCTGCTCGTCTCTGTCCGCGAGGCCAGCCGACCCACCGCCTGATT
>JBBQYN010000046.1:0-11697 GCA_038208655.1 Actinomycetales bacterium | reverse complement strand
AGGCGTCAGACAGGTAGCGCAGCACGACGCCCTCGCTGCGGGCCAACTTGTAGAACGCAATGAACTCCCCGAACGACATCGCCCGTTCGTACATGTCGCGCACGACCGTTTTGGGGCTCAGCTCGAAGTCCGCGATCCACGGCTGCGATTCCTTGTAGGTCTCGAAGGCGTAGTTCAGGAGTTCGTCGAGCGGTTTGGGGTAGGTGATCTCCTCCAAGAGGGCCATGCGCTCGTCGTACTCGATGCCCTCCCGTTTCATGGCGTTCACGGCCTCGCCGCGGGCCGCGAACTGCTGGCCCATCAGCACCGGGCGCGGGTTGTCGAGGGTGCACTCCAGAATCGAGATCATGTCGAGAGCGTAATTTCCGGTGCCGGTCTCCTTCGTGGGGTCCGGGTCGAGCAGCTCGAACGCGGCGAGCGCGAACGGGGACAGCGGCTGGTTGAGCGCGAAGTTGGCCTGCAGGTCCACGGTGAGACGGATATCGAATCGGTCGTTGAGCCTGTCGAAACGCTGCTCCACGATGCCGGCTTCGCGCAGGGTCTTATAAATGCCCAGGGCCCGGCGGGCGAGCACCAGCTGGCGTTTCCACGGTTCGTGATTGTCGAACACCAGGGAGTGCACGTGCGCGAAGGCGTCGCCGCCTCGGCCGATCACGTTGATCAGCATCGCCGCGGTCATCTGCATGCTCGAGTGCAGCGTCTCCGGTTCGGCGTCGACGAGGCGGCGGAACGACGGTTCCCCCCACGAGACGAACCCCTCGGGCGCTTTCTTGCGCACGATCTTGCGTTTCTTCTTCGGGTCGTCGCCGGCCTTCTCGATGGCCTTGAGGTTATCGCTTTCGTGGTCCGGCGCCTGGATCACCACCGTCCCGGCGGTGTCGTACCCGGCGCGGCCGGCGCGGCCGGCGATCTGGTGGAACTCACGGGCGTTGATCTGGCGCATCTTCACGCCGTCGTACTTGGTCAGCGCAGTGAACAACACCGTGCGGATCGGCACGTTGATGCCCACCCCCAGGGTGTCGGTGCCGCAGATCACCCGCAGCAGACCGCGCTGCGCCAGCTGCTCCACGAGGCGGCGGTACTTAGGCAGCATGCCGGCGTGGTGCACACCAATGCCCATGCGGATGAGGCGGGACAGGGTTTTACCGAAACTCGTCGTGAAACGGAACCCACCGATCAGCTCGGCGATGGCATCCCGCTGCTCGCGGGTGGCCACCTTCGCGCTGGCGAGGGCTTGCGCGCGTTCCAGAGCCGCGGCCTGCGCGAAGTGCACGATGTAGATGGGGGCCTGGCCGGTTTTGAGCAGATCTTCGACCGTCTCGTGCACCGGCGTGGTCTCGTAGAAGTAGTGCAGCGGCACCGGGCGTTCCACCCCGGTGACCAGCGCGGTGTCACGGCCGGTGCGCCGGCTGAGGTCCTTCGCCAGGTCGGTGACGTCGCCGAGGGTCGCCGACATCAGGATGAACTGTACCCGCGGCAGGGTGAGCAGCGGCACCTGCCAGGCCCAACCCCGGTCGGGGTCCGCGTAGAAATGGAACTCGTCCATCACCACCAGGTCCACCTCGGCGTCTTCACCGTGCCGCAGGGCCAGGTTCGCGAGAATCTCCGCCGTGCAGCAGATGATCGGGGCGTCGGCGTTCACCGAGGAGTCCCCGGTCATCATGCCCACATTGGCGGCGCCGAAGATCTCCACGAGGGCGAAGAATTTCTCGCTCACGAGGGCCTTGATCGGGGCGGTGTAGAAGCTGCGCTTGCCGGCGGACAGCGCCGCGAAATGCGCGCCCACGGCCACGAGCGATTTTCCGGTGCCGGTCGGGGTGCTCAGCACCAGGTTGGCGCCGGAGACGATTTCGATGACCGCTTCTTCCTGCGCCGGGTAGAGCCGCAGGCCCTGGCCGGTGGCCCAGGCTTCGAAGGCCTCGAACAGAACATCGGGGTCGGTGACGTGGGGAAGACTCTCAAGCGTTGCCATGGTGTCTTAAGACTGCCCTATATTTGCGCCGGACAGTGCTCGACACCGGGAAGTCCCTGCACGACGGGGTCACAGCAAGGTTTTGTACGCTGAAGACATGTCCCGCCCCGTCGCCTCCTCGGCACTCACCGCCGGCAGTCCTGAACGTCCCACTGCGCGCCGCGGCGCCCTGAGCGGGGCCCGGTTCTGGTTACCGGCCACCGCCGGCGTTGCAGCGGCGATCGCCGGGCTCGGGGCCGCGGAACTCGCCGCGGCGTTCCTGGCGCCCGCCAGCAGCCCCGTGCTCGCCGTGGGCGCGCTGATCATCGACCTGGTGCCGGCCGCGGTGAAAGACCTCGTCATTTCGCTGTTCGGCACGGCCGACAAGATCGTGCTGATCGCGAGCATCGGCCTGACGTTGCTGATCCTGGCCGCCGTGGCCGGGGTCACCGAGTTCCGACGCGCACCGTGGGGACGGGTGCTCGTGGTCTTCGCCGGCGCGATCGCGCTGTTCGCCACGCTGTCGCGCGCCAATGCGGCCACCCTCGACGCGGTGCCGACGGTGCTGGCGATGGCCGTCGCCGCACTCGTGCTCACCTGGCTCACCGCGAAGCTGCGGCCGCGCCGCCGCGGCCTGCTCGACTCTGCCGGCGCCGACGATTCCCGCCATGCCGCCACGACCGCCGCCGACGCCTACGCCGTCAGGGCCGGCTATGGGCGGCGCCGTTTTCTCACCTACACCGGCATCAGCGCCGGGCTCGGCGTGCTGGCCCTCGCCGGCGGCCAGCTGAAGCTTGCCGGAGTGCGGGCGGCGGATGCTGCACGGTCGATGTTCACCCTGCCCGCGGCATCCGTCACCGCCCCGCCGATCGCCGCCGGGGCCAGCTTCGACGTGGACGGGCTCAGCCCGATCATCACGCCCAACGCTGATTTCTACCGCATCGACACGGCCCTGTCGGTGCCGCGCATCGACCCGACCACCTGGGCGTTGAAGGTGACCGGCATGGTCGAGAACGAGGTGGAGATCAGCTTCGCCGACCTGCTGGCGTTGCCGTTGGAGGAGAGCGTCACAACGCTCGCCTGCGTGTCGAACTACGTCGGCGGCGACCTGATCGGCAATGCCCGCTGGCTGGGTTACCCGATTCGGGAGTTGCTCGCGCAGGCGAAGCCCCTGGCCGGCGCCGACATGGTGCTCTCCCGCAGTGAAGACGGTTTCACGGCCGGCACACCGCTGGAGGCGCTGACCGATGAGCGCAATTCGATTCTCGCGGTCGGCATGAACGGTGAACCGTTGCCGCTGGAGCACGGCTACCCGGTGCGCATGGTCGTGCCCGGGCTCTACGGCTACGTCTCGGCCACGAAATGGGTCGTGGAACTCAAACTCACCCGCTTCGACCAGGAGAAGGGTTACTGGACCCCGCGCGGCTGGTCGGAGCTCGGCCCGGTCAAGCTGTCCTCACGCATCGACGTTCCCCGGGCCACGGCCCCGCTCAGCGCCGGCTCGGTCACGGTGGCCGGTGTCGCGTGGTCGCAGCATGTGGGCGTGAGCGGCGTCGAGGTGCAGGTCGACGACGGCGACTGGCAGGCCGCGACGCTGGCCGACGCCATCTCGATCGACACCTGGCGGCAGTGGATGTTCACCTGGCCGGCGACCGCCGGTGAGCACGTGCTGCGGGTTCGGGCAACGGATGCCGAGGGCCTGCTGCAGACCGCGGACACCATGGATGTGGCGCCCAACGGTGCCACCGGCCGCCACGAGATCCGCGTCAACGTCTCCTAACCCATCTCGGGCAACCCACGTCGGCCATCGACACAGTCGGCGTTTCTGGCTAGTGTGCCGCTGGGCGAGGAGGCAGGGTGCCACAAAACGGCGCGGCAACGGTGATCGTGGGTGTCCTGCCGGGGCAACCCGACACGGTCGTCATCGAGGCCGCGGTGCTGGCGCGCAAACTCGGCGGCGAACTGGTCTGCGCCACCGTTGACACCGGCCGCTACATGGTCGCCGAATTCGCCGACGGCTCCATCACGGCGTCGCCTTTCGACCCGGACAACCCCGACGTCAGCCGGGAAACGTTTCACCCCGGTCTGCTGGCCCACTTGACCCGGCTGCTCGAAGGCCGCGGAGTGCACTGGTCGACGCGGGCGCTGGCCGGCGACCCGGCGCGTGCCCTCGGCCGCCTCGCCGATACCCTCGATGCTGCCCTGATCGTGATCGGAACGCGCGAGTCCGGCTGGCGGGGCAGCCTGCATGAATTCTTCAGCGGGTCCGTTGCGGCGAACCTGGCTCACCACCAGCACCGCCCCGTGGCGATCATCCCGCTGTCGCCGGTGCCATTCGGCAACACCCTGCCCTGGCAAACCGGGCCCTGAAGGCTCAGGCGCGGGACGGGACCTGCTCGGCTGCGGGTACCTCGCTGGCGGGCAGGCCCTTGCGCGCCCAGTAGCTGGCCAGCACCGATCCCGACACGTTGTGCCAGACCGAGAAGATCGCCGCCGGCAGCGCGGCGACGGGGTTGAAGTGCGCCACGGCGAGGGCGGCGGCCAGACCCGAGTTCTGCATGCCCACCTCGAAGCTGAGCGCCCGACGACCGGCGACCGGCAGCCCGAACAGCCGGCCGATGTAGTACCCGAGCGTGAGACCGAGGGAATTATGCAGAATGACGGCGACGACCACGAGTACCCCGATCGACAGCAGCGTGGAGGCGCTCGCGGCGATGACGGCCACGACCACGACGGTGATGCCCGCCACCGAGATCAGCGGCAGCACGTCGAGGAAACGCTCGACCAGTTTCGGCACGACGAGCCGCAGCGCGATACCGAGCAGCACCGGCGCGAGCACGATCTGCACGATCGAGACGAACAGAGCTCCGGCGTCAACGGGCAGCGACTCCCCCACCAGCGCGAGCACCAGCAGCGGCGTCAGCAGCGGGGCCAGCAGCGTCGACACGGAGGTCATCGCGACCGACAGCGCGGTGTCGCCTTTCGAGAGGTAGACCATGACGTTGGACGCGGTGCCTCCGGGAGCGGATCCGACCAGGATCATGCCGGCCGTCAGCATGGGCGAGAGCCCCAGCGCCACGGCGATCAGGAAGCCGAGCAGCGGCATCACGATGAACTGGGCCGCGACGCCCAGCAGCAGCGCCCACGGACGTTTGGCGACGATCGCGAAATCGACGGGACGCAGGGTCATGCCCATGCCGAGCATGATCACGGCGAGCAGCCACGGGATGGCGACGGTGAGGCCGGAGAAGGCGTCGGGCACGGCGAGCGCGAGCGCTCCCGCAGCCAACACGATCACGGCGAACCAACGCCCGACGAATGCGCTGACAGTTCTGATGCGGTGCATGGTGAAACTTTCGGATGGTGCGGGGCGTCCGGCCCCGCTCGTTCGCGTCGACCCCGGGCCGCGCCTGATAGCAAGCGCACACGCCTCGATGCGCGATGGCGGGCCGCGGGGTGCGGCGGCCGGTCATCGTGGGGTCTCTTCGAGTATCGCAGCTTGGCCCGGACGAGCGTAAACGCTGCCGTGGCTGTGGCGAATTCAGGAAATCCGGCCGACGGTCAAGTGAGAACTCACGAACCAGTGCGGTGGGATGTCCATCGCCGGAGGAATTTCCTGAATTCGCCACGGGACCGGTGCAGGCAACCGGCGCGGGCAACCGGCCGGGCGGGACCGGGGCGAGGGGACCGGGGCGGGGGTCAGACCGGGGCGGACTCGGCAAAGCGTTCCAGCACCTCGCCGATGCGGGCTGTGCAGCCGCCGCAGCCGGTGCCCGCCCGGGTGGCTTTGCCGATGCACGCCACCGTGGTGTTTCCCGCTTCGGAGGATTCCACGATGGCACCGACCGTGACGCCGTTGCACCAGCAGACCGTGGCATCCGGTGCGAAGGCGCTGCCGGCGGCCGGTTCGTAGTCGGGGCCGTCGTAGCGCAGCAGCACCGAGCGGTCGGCGGGCAGTTCGCTGCCGCGTTCGAAGAGCAGGGTCAGCTCCGCGGCGGTGCGCGGCATGCCCACGCACACGAAGCCTTCCAGGACCCCGCCGCGGGTGACCATTTTCACGTAACGGCCGTGTTCCGGGTCGGCCCACTGCGCCACGCTGGGCGGCTGCGGGCCGCAGCCGGCCGCGTGCGGGGCGTCGTGCGAGGTCGGCGCGTCCCACGGGTCTGCGGTGGTGTTGCCCACGGCGACGACGTCGATCCCCTCTGCTTTGAGCATCACCACGGCCGGCAGATTGGCCGGCAATGCCGGCAGTGTGAACGCGACGGGCTCCGCGCGGGCCGGCGCCCGTTCTGCGGCGATCTCGGCGGCGAAACGAGCGGCCAGCCAGTCCGCCTGGCGCCAGCCCGGACCGATCAGTCCCGACGGCGACCCGGCCGGCGGCTTGGTCGACGCTCCCGGCAGGGGTTTGTCGGCCACGTGCGCGCAATCGCCGATCGCGTAAACGAACGGGTCGGCCCAGCTCGCCAGGGACGCGTCCACGAGGATTCCTGTCGACACCGGCAGTCCGGCCAGCTGGGCCAGCTCGGTGCGAGCCCCGACGCCGCAGCTGAGCAGCAGCAGGTCTCCGTTGATCTGTTTGCCGTCGGCGCAGATCAGCGCGTCGAAGCGTTCCACGCCGTCATCGTCGATGTGAAAGAGCAGGCTCTCCGCGCGGGAGTGGTTGATCATGCTGACGCCGGCGCGGCGGGCGCTGCGGGTGAGCACGGTACCGCCGCCGCGGTCCAGGTTGCGGGCCATCGGGATGTCGCCGTGGTACACCACGCAGGTTTCCGCGCCGGCACGGCTGGCCGCGAGGGCGATCTCCATGCCGAGCACCCCGGCGCCGAGCACCACGATGCGTTTGCCGGCGGCGACGGCGGCCAGCACGGTGTGGGCGTCGTCGAGGTCGCGCAGCACGGTGACGCCGCGCGGAAGAGGGGCTCCGGCGACGTCGAGCGTCGCGGCATCCGTCGGCGGCATCAGGTGGTCGCGGCGCAGCCGGGTGACACCGTCGAGGGTGGGCACGTTCGCGCGGGCGCCGGTGGCCAGCACGAGACGGTCGTAGGGCAGAAAGGTGTCGTCGCTGAGGGTCACGGTGCGGCGGGTGCGGTTGATGGCGGTGACCGTGGTGCCGCGGTGCACGCGCACGCCCACAGCCTGGGCGGCGTCGGTGTCGGTGACCTCCAACGCCGCTCGTTCGGTGTGGCCCACGGCGTATTCGGCCAGCAGCACCCGGTTGTAGGCGTCGGCGGTTTCGGCGCCCACCACGGTGAGCTGCACGAGGCCGGCCGCGACGCTGGGAAGCAGCTCCTCCACGAACCGGGCCCCGACCGGGCCGTAGCCCACGAGCACGATGCGCTGAGGCGCATCCGTTTCAGAGAGGTGTCGTTCAGACATGGGCGACCGCTTCCTGCAGCGCACGCACGTGCACCGTCGTTTTCTTGAACTCGGGCATACCCGAAATGGGATCGGTCACCGCGGCGGTGAGCGAATTGGCGCGCCCGTCCCCGGCGAAGTGGAACGGCAGGAACACGGTGTCCAGTCGGATGTCGCTGCTCGTGCTGGCCTGGCAGCGCACCGTGCCACGGGGGCTGGTGACCTCGACCCAGGCATCGTCGGCCACGCCGAGTTGCAGCGCGGTGGCCGGGTGGATCTGCAGCCGCGCGGCGGGTTGTGCCTGGCTGAGTTCGCCCACCCGGCGGGTCTGCACGCCCGACTGGTAGTGCTCGAGCAGCCGGCCGGTGATCAGGGTGAGGGTGCCGTCACGGTGTGCGGGTTCGATCACGGTGCGCGGGCGTACCGCCACGATGCGGGCGCGGCCGTCGGCGTGCGCGAACCGTTGCAGGAACAATCGCGGGGTGCCCTGCGACCCGGTCGGGTAGGGCCAGAACGCGGCCTGCTCGGTGTCGAGCAGGGTGTAGCTCAGCCCCGAGTAATCGGCCAGGCCACCCTCGGACGCCCGGCAGAGTTCGTCGAAGACCTCACCGGGCACGTCACTGAATGTGCCCGGGGCGTTGAGTCGGCGGGCCAGTTCGTGAAAGATCCACAGTTCGCTGCGCACGCCGGCGGGTGCGTCGAGGGCTTTGCGGCGACGGATGACGCGGCCCTCGAGCGAGGTCATGGTGCCCTCCTCCTCGGCCCACTGGGTGACGGGCAGCACCACGTCGGCCAGCGCCGCGGTTTCGGAGAAGAAGAAGTCGCAGACCACGAGAAACTCGAGCGCGTCGAGGTCGCGGCGCACCTGCCCGGCGTCGGGTGCGGAGACGATCACGTTGGCACCGTGCACGAGGAGGCAGCGCACACCGCCCGGTTTGCCGAGGCTGGCCAGCAGTTGCACGGCGGGCAGGCCGACCCCGGGGAGGGTCTCGGGGTCGACGCCCCATACTCCGGCGACATGGGCGCGGTCGGCGGGATCGGTGATCTTGCGATAGCCGGGCAGCTGGTCGCATTTCTGGCCGTGTTCCCGGCCGCCCTGCCCGTTGCCCTGGCCGGTGAGGGTGCCGTAGCCGGAGTGTGTGGTGCCGACCAGGCCGAGTACCAGGCTGAGGTTGATGGCGGCGGTGGCCGTGTCGGTGCCGTCGGCATGCTGTTCCACGCCACGGCCGGTGAGAATGTAGGTGCCGTGCCCGGTGTTCGCGCCGGTGTCGCGGCCGGCGGCCAGGCGGCGGGCCAGTTCGCGCAGCTGCCAGACCGGAACCCCGGTTTTCTCCTGCACGCGTTCGGGCCACCAGGAGCTGACGCTGCGTCGTAGGGCGTCGAAACCGGTGGTGCGGTCGGCGATATATGCCGAGTCGACCAGTTTCTCGGCGATCACCAGGTGGGTCAGGCCGAGCAGCAGGAGGAGGTCGCTGCCCGGGGTGGGCTGCACGTGCATGCCGGCGCCGTCGTCGGTGAGCCGGGCCGTGGCGGTGCGGCGCGGGTCGACCACGATCAGTCCGGCGGCCTGGCGGGCCCCGTCGAGGTGTGCGATGAACGGGGGCATGGTCTGGGCCACGTTGGAACCGAGGATCAGCACTGTGTCGGCGCTGTCGAGTTCGTCGACCCGGAACGGCAGGCCGCGGTCGAGCCCGAAGGCCCGGTTACCGGCGGCGGCGGCGCTCGACATGCAGAACCGGCCGTTGTAGTCGATGCGGCTGGAGCCGAGCGCGAGCCGGGTGAACTTGCCCAGCTGGTAGGCCTTCTCGTTGGTCAGTCCGCCGCCGCCGAACACGCCGACCGCGTCGGCACCGTGCTCGGCGCGGGTGCTGCGCAGCCGCTCGGCCACGAGGTCCAGGGCGTCGGTCCAGCTGGCCGGGGCGAAGCTGCCGTCGGGCTGGCGCAGCATGGGTTCGGTGATGCGGTCCGGGGAGCGCAGCAGTTCCGCGCTGGTCCAGCCTTTCGTGCACAATCCGCCGCGGTTGGTGGCGAAGTCCCGGCCGGTGACGGTGACCGGGGGCAGGGCGGTGGCGGCGCGCGCGGCGGGCCGCCCGGCATCCGTCACCGCTGCATCCGTCGCAGCACCGGGCGTCGCCGTGAGCGTCATCGCGCACTGCAGGGCGCAGTACGGACAGTGCGTGGCGGTGCTCAGGGCGACGGATGCGGCGGGGGCTGTCACGGGACGTTCTCCTTTGGTCGTGCGGGCCGTGCGGGTGAAACGACGAGCGGTGGTGCGGGTGCGGGCTAGATTTTCTGCCCGGCGACCGACGAGCCGCGACGCAGGTAGACGAACGCGGTGAGGAGCATGAGTGCAACGTACGCGCCGGCGAAGGCGTAGATCGCGCTGCCGTAGTCACCGGTGGTGGTCTTGGAGTAGCCGAGCACCTGCGGGATGACAAACCCGCCGTAAGCGCCGATGGCGGAGATGATGCCGAGGGCTGCGGCGGTCTTGCGCTGAGTGTTCACGTCGCCGGAGTTCGCGTGGGCGTCTTTCACGCCGCTGCGGGCGGAGAACACGCTGGGAATCATGCGGTAGGTCGAGCCGTTGCCCATGCCGGTGGCCATGAAGATGAGCAGAAAGCTGGCCAGGAAGAGCCAGAAGTTACCCAGCGGCAGAATCTGCACGACGATCACGGCGCCGACGGCCATGACACCGAACGCGGTGACGGTGACGCGGGCCCCGCCGAAACGGTCGGCGAGTTTGCCGCCGTACGGGCGGGACAGCGAGCCGATCAGCGCGCCGAGGAAGGCGAGCGAGATCGACGCGGAGGCGACCTGGAAGGTGGAGTACTCCGGGAACTGGTCGGCGATGAGCTTGGGGAAGACGCTGGCGAAGCCGATGAACGAGCCAAAAGTGCCGATGTAGAGCAGCGCCATGATCCACATGTGCGGTTCCTTGATCGCGGCGAGCGAGCCGGCGAAGTCGGCCTTGGCGTTGCTGATGTTGTCCATGTACTTCGCCGCGCCCCACATGGCGATCAGGATGAACGGCACCCAGATCCACCCGGCGAGGGAGATGTTCAGGGTGCCCACGGCGCCGAGGGTGATCGCGATCGGCACCACCAGCTGGGCGACGGATGCGCCGAGGTTGCCACCGGCGGCGTTCAGGCCGAGCGCGTAGCCCTTTTCGCGCTGCGGGAAGAAGTAGGTGATGTTCGACATCGAGCTGGCGAAGTTGCCGCCACCGAAGCCGGCCAGTGCGGCCACGAACAGCATCACACCGAACGGGGTCTCGGGGTTGGCAACGCTGACGGCGAGGGCGATGGCCGGGATGAGCAGCAGGCTGGCGCTGATGATGGTCCAGTTACGGCCACCGAAGCGGGGCACCAGGAACGTGTAGGGGATGCGCAGGGTGGCACCCACGAGCACCGGCATGGAGATCAGCCAGAAGATCTCCTGGGTGCTGAAGGTGAAGCCTGCCGCGGGCAGCGACACCACCACGATGCTCCAGAGCTGCCAGACCACGAAGCCGAGGAATTCGGCGAAGACCGACCATTTCAGGTTGCGCACGGCAATGATGCGGCCGCCGCCCTCCCACTGTGCGGTGTTCTCCGGGTCCCAGTTGTCGATCCACCGACCGGGACGGTGCACCAGCACGGCCGAGGAGATTCCATCGACCGTCGTGGTGCCTTGGGCGGAACTGGGTGCTGCGGACTCGACGCTGGTGGTCATCACGGGCTCCTGAGCATAGGTGGACCTTCGGGGTGTATCGCTGACGCTACCGAGGCCGTGTTTCGACCAGTCACGGCGGCGATTACCGTTGAGTCACGTGTTCATCACACCGGGATGCCGGCGCTGATAGCCCGCTGTTACACGAGCGTCACATTCGCCCGGGGATCGACCTGGCGGCAGCCCCGGCGACCGTCCGGGCGCGGGGCTGGCAGACTGGTGCCATGACGATTACTGCTGCCGCCGACGGTTCTGCACTGGGTAACCCGGGACCGGCGGGGTGGGCGTGGTACGTCGACGACGCCAACTGGGGTGCCGGCGGCTGGAAGCACGCCACCAACAACCAGGGTGAGCTCAAGGCGGTGCTCGAACTGTTCCGCGCGACCGCGCACCTCGACGACGACCTGCTCGTGCTGTGCGACAGCCAGTACGTGATCAACTCCGTGACGAAGTGGATGCGGGGGTGGAAGGCGAAGGGCTGGCGCAAGGGCGACGGAAAACCGGTGATGAACCTGGACCTGCTCAAGGAGATCGATGCGGCCCTGGTGGGGCGTCGGTACCGGTTCGAATGGGTGAAGGGGCACGCGAACCATCCGCTCAACGAGGCCGCCGATATTCGGGCGCGCACCGCCGCCGAGGCTTTTCAGCGCGGCCGCGCACCGGCCGAGGGCCCCGGGTACACG
>JBBQYN010000045.1:0-11848 GCA_038208655.1 Actinomycetales bacterium | reverse complement strand
GAACAGTTCGATCAGGTACGTGCCGTTCAGGGAGAGCTTGCCCATCCAGGACTGCCGTTCGGCCCGGTAATACTCGGCCTCGAGGGTGCACCCGAGCACGTCGAGGTAGAACGCCTTGGAGAGTTCGTAGTCGCTGGCGATGATGGCGATGTGGTGCACGGCGAGGATCTGCATGCGCCCAGTCAACTACATCGCCGCCCGCCGCCGCGGCCGCCCGGCGAGGTGGGTCGCAAGGCGGTCACCCCGGCGGTCGGAGCTCAAACGTGTGGGCAGTCGTTCATGCGCCCGAAATCAGCATCCGTTTTCCTTCATGCGCCCGAAACATGCAGATGCGCCCGAAATTTCCGGCGCATCTGCACGCTTGGGGCGCATGAGCTGGTGGCAGAGCACGTTTGGGGCGCATAGCGTGCCTGGACTGGGTCCCTGCGCCCGATATGAACAGGCACCGTGCTCCTGCGCCCGTTCCTCTCCGCGCATAGGGAGCGGCGCGGACCGCGTGACAGGATAAGGCATGACCTATCTTGCAGATCCCGCCCGATATGACTCCATGCCCTACCGACGCAGTGGTCGCAGTGGCCTGAAACTTCCCGCGATTTCGCTGGGCCTCTGGCAGAACTTCGGCGACGACAAGCCGCTGGAAACGCAGCGCGCCATCGTGCGCCGCGCGTTCGACCTCGGCATCACCCACTTCGACCTGGCCAACAACTATGGTCCTCCCGCGGGGAGCGCCGAGACCAACTTCGGTCAGTTGCTGCGTGAAGACCTCGCCCCGTACCGTGACGAACTGGTCATCTCCAGCAAGGCCGGCTACGACATGTGGCCGGGCCCGTACGGCAATAACGGCTCCCGCAAGTACCTGCTCGCGAGCCTTGACCAGTCGCTGGGGCGGATGGGTCTGGACTACGTCGACGTGTTTTACTCGCACCGCGCCGACCCCGACACCCCGCTCGAAGAGACCATGGGCGCGCTGCACACCGCCGTCACCAGCGGCCGTGCGCTGTATGCCGGCATCTCGTCGTACTCGCCCGAGCGCAGCCGTGAGGCCGCCCGCATTCTCGCCGAGATGGGCACGCCGCTGCTGATTCACCAGCCCTCGTACTCGATGTTCAACCGCTGGGTCGAAGACGATCTGCTCGACACCCTCGAAGACATCGGCGCGGGCTGCATCGCGTTCTCGCCGCTGGCCCAGGGGTTGCTCACCGACCGGTACCTCAACGGCATCCCCACCGATTCCCGGGTGGCCCGCGAGGGATCGGCCAGTAAAAGCATGGTCAACGAGCAGACGCTGGCCAGTATCCGTGCCCTCACCGCGATAGCGGATGCCCGCGGACAGTCGCTCGCGCAGCTCGCCCTGGCCTGGGTGTTGCGCTCGCCGCGGGTGACCTCGGCGCTGATCGGGGCGTCATCCGTTGCCCAGTTGGAGAGCAATGTGGCGGCCCTGAACAACCTCGACTTCAGTGCCGCTGAGCTCAGCGCGATCGACGAGCACGCGACCGAGCAGGGCATCAACCTGTGGGCGGGTTCCAGCGCCGTCTAGTTGCGGCCGGTCTGTGGCGGTCTCGACAAGCTCGACCGGCGAGTGGGCGGCTTGTGGAGGCGGCCTGCGGCGAGCGGGGGCGGCTCGCGGAGGCCGCCTGCGTCGTGCGGGGCGGCCTCTGCGGAGGCCGCCCCGGCGGAGGCGAGGTGCGGGTTAGGCGTCTTTATCGGCCGTGATCTGCGGCGCGTCCGCGTCGGCACCGGCGTTCACCGCGGGCGTGTGCGCCTTGCCGCGGGTCTTGATGAGGCTGGCGACCGTGGCGACGGCGACCGTGGCACCGATGAACAGCAGCGAGAACCAGATCGGAATCTCCGGAGCCCAGCCCACACCCTCGCCACCGTTGATGAACGGAAGCTCGTTGATGTGCAGGGCGTGGAAGACCAGCTTGATGCCGATGAAGCCAAGGATGACCGCGAGGCCCTGAGCCAGGTAGACCAGGCGTTCCAGCAGGCCACCGATGAGGAAGTACAGCTGGCGCAGGCCCATCAGCGCGAAGACGTTGGCGGTGAAGACGATGTACGCCTCGCTGGTGAGGCCGTAGATCGCCGGGATCGAGTCGACGGCGAAGACCAGGTCGATGAAGCCGATCGCGACGATGGCCAGCAGCATCGGGGTGAGGAACCGCTTGCCGTTGATCCTCACGCTGAGCTTGTCGCCGTGGTATTCCTCGGTGATCGGGAAGATGCGGCGCATCAGCTTCACGACGCGGCCGTTGGCGGGGTCGCTCTCCTCGTTGTTGAACGCCTGACGGTAGGCGAGCACCAGCAGCAGCGCGCCGAAGATGTAGAAGATCCACGAGAAGTTCTCGATCAGCGTGGCACCGACCGCGATGAAGATGCCGCGCAGCACGATCGCGATGATGATGCCGATCATCAGCACCTTCTGTTGGAACTCCTTCGGCACGGCGAAGCCGGTCATCAGGATCAGGAACACGAAGAGGTTGTCAATCGACAGAGCCTTCTCGGTGAGGTACCCGGCGAAGTATTCGCCGCCGAAGGTCCAGCCCGACACCATGCCGATGCCCACGCCGAACAGCAGCGCGAGGCTGATGTAGAAGACCGACCAGCGGGCGGATTCGGCGATGGTGGGCACGTGCGGCTTGCGCACGTGCGCGAAGAATTCATACACGAAGAAGGCGATCGTCACGGCAATCGTGATGATCCAGACCAGGGGTGTGGCGTTCACAGGGAAGCTCCAAGGAGGGTTGGCGAATGGACGTCCAAGGTCTCATCCGCCCTCCGAGCCGGCCCGTGATGCAGGCCAACCAGAAGAACCAGCGCTCCGGAACGCGTCAATGCATTCGTGCTGACGAAGTCGCTGCTCGTGGATTACTCCCCTTGCTTTGGGTGAGTGTAGCAACAGAACCCGATCAAATCGAGCCGATCGCGGCACTGCTCAGGGTTCCAGCAGCCCGCGCAGGTCCTCCGAGGTCAGCGCACTGCTGAATGCGGCCTCCTCGTTCATGACCGCGCCGAACAGTTCTGCCTTCTGGGCCTTGAGCGCCATCACCTTTTCTTCGATCGTTCCGGAGGCGACCATGCGATACACCAGCACGGTGCGGGTCTGCCCGATGCGGTGAGTGCGGTCCACGGCCTGCGCCTCGGTGGCCGGGTTCCACCACGGATCGAGCAGAAAGACATAGTCGGCCTCGGTGAGGTTCAACCCGAACCCGCCGGCCTTCAGGCTGATCAGGAACACCGGCGCGGTGCCGGTCTTGAAGGAATCGATGACCGCGGCACGGTCCGTGGTGGACCCGTCGAGGTAGCAGTACGCGATGCCGCGGGCCCGCAGCCGGGCCGCCGCGAGAGCCAGGTACGACGTGAACTGGCTGAAGATCAACGCCCGGTGCCCCTCGGCGACCACATCGTCGAGCTGTTCGAGCAGCACGTCGAGCTTGCTCGAGGGCAGCCCGGCGTAAGCCTCATCGACCAGGGATGCGTCCAGGCTCAGCAGCCGCAGCAGGGTGAGCGAGCGAAAGATGATGAACCGGTTCGCGTCCATGTCCTCCATCAGGCCGAGCAGCTTCTGCCGTTCCCGCTGCAGGAACGTGTCGTACAGTTTCTGGTGCGCCGGTGCGAGGTCCACGCGCAGCACCTGCTCCTGCTTGGCGGGCAGCTCCGCCGCGACGACCTCTTTGGTGCGCCGCAGCATCAGGGGGCGGATGCGGCGGCGCAGACGGGCGAGCAGCTCCGGCCGCGGCCCGCGTTCGAGCGGGCGCAGGTACTGCTCGGTGAACCGCCGCGCCGATGGGAACAGCCCCGGCGCCACGATCCGCAGCAGCGACCACAGGTCCATCACCGAGTTCTCCATCGGGGTGCCGGTGATGGCGAGCTTGAAGGGGGCGTCGAGGTCGCGGGCGCATTCGTGCACCTTCGAGCCGCGGTTCTTCAGAAACTGTGCCTCATCGAGAATCAGTCCCGCCCACGGCTGTTCCTGGTACTGCGCGAAATGCAGCCGGAACAGGGCGTAGGAGGTGATCACCACGTCGGCGCCGTCGGCGACCTGCCGCACCGTGGCCCCGCTGCGGGTGGTTGCCGCGGTGATGGCCCGCACCCGCAGGCCCGGCGTGAACCGGGCCGCTTCGCTCGACCAGTTCGACACGACGGATGTCGGCGCCACGACCAGGAACGCCCGCCGCGGTTGTGCGTTGCTCGCCTCATCGGTCGCGACCGCATGGGCGATCAGGGTGAGCGCCTGCAGGGTCTTGCCGAGTCCCATGTCGTCGGCGAGGATGCCGCCGAGCCGGTGCGCGTAGAGGTACGCCAGCCAATGGAATCCCTCCAGCTGGTAGTGCCGCAGGGTGGCGTTCACACCGCTCGGAACCGGCGTGGCGCCCGGCGTGGGCGGCGCCGCGGCGGCGCGGGCCGGGTCGCTCAGCGCGAGCAGCCCGTCGACGGCCTCCCGCCAGGCCAGTGCCGGCCGGCTCTGGTCGGCGAGGTCTTCGAAGTCGGACCACAGGCTGGCCTGGTGCCGACTGATGCGCAGCCCGGTGTCCCACTCCGAGAGCGCCCGAGCCTCGCCGAGCAGGTCGCGCAGACGGTCGAAGACCGGCTGGCGCAACGAGAGGTAGCTGTTGTCCACCAGCAGCAACCGGGTCTTGCCCGTGGCCAGAGCGGAGAACAGCGGGGTGAACGGCACGGTCACACCGCTGACGGTGACGATCACGCCGAGGTCGAACCAGTCGCGCTGATCGGTCTCCACCGTCGTCACGGTCAGCTCGGGCACCTCGGTGAGTTCCCGATAGGTCGGCTCCTCACCGATCACATCGACCCGCACTCCGCGCAGTGCCCGTACCTGCGGCAGGGTCTTCTCGGTGAACTCTGCCGTGGCCAGGCCGCGCAGGCTGGCCGGCGCGGGCAGGGCGGGGGCGGGCACGGTCGGGGCGCCGGGGTCGGGCGCGGGGCCGGGGTCGGGCGCGGAGTCGGCTGGGTCGGCTGGGTCGGCCGGGTCGGGTGCCGCGAGCAGTATGCCGACACGGCCGAGCAGCTCCCGTTCCGCGTCGGCGTGGCGTTCGGTGCCCGCGGTGTCGTCCCAGCTCCAGGCCAGCGTGAGGCGGTGCCGGGCGCCGAAACGGGCGGTGAGCACGAGCAGGGCCGGCACGATCTCGGGAAAGCGCACCGAGGCATCCGTGCTGGTCACCGTGAGGGCGGCGCGCAGCCGCGGATAATGCTCGGTGAGAAATTCCTCGGCGTCGTCGCCCGGAACGGTCACCGTGGCGGGCCGGCCGAGCAGGCGGCGCTGCTCGGTGCTCAAGGGAGCCTCGGTCGCTGCCAGGGTGAAGACCGTGCTCGGGTCGAGGCAGTACGTGTAGAGACCGTGCGTGCCGATCGCGGCCGCGAATTCGGGCGACCGGGCGGTGCCGTCGACACTGAGCCGGGTGGTCACGAGCAGGTCGGAGCCGTCGGCGCTCTCGGTGGACGTCACGTCAAGGCTGAGAGCGGCCTGCTGCGCCATGTCGATGCGGGCGGTGGCGGAGGTGCCGCGCCACGTCACGCCGAGCCGCTCGCCCTCGGC
Organism: Actinomycetales bacterium; assembly: GCA_038208655.1. Classification (GTDB taxonomy): domain Bacteria; phylum Actinomycetota; class Actinomycetes; order Actinomycetales; family Microbacteriaceae; genus Cryobacterium. Next base: position 6,297 of record JBBQYN010000045.1, on the reverse strand, counting down.
GAGCAGATGCCAAAGCAGCGGGCTGGTGAAATCGTCCAGGTAGAGCCAGTCGGTTTCCTGGCTGTAGTACACCCCGCGCAGCGCCCGGTACACGGCCACGAATTCGCTGAACCAGCGGTGCTGGTCGAGGTCGAGGTTGTGCGCCCGGGCCTGAGTGCTGAGTTTGCTCCAGCTGAGGTCGGCGCGCACCCAGGTGCCGCGGGCGTTCCGGAACAGTGCGCGCACGCCGAGCCGGTAGCTGCCGTGCCCCGGTTCCACGCGGCTGACCGTTCGGGCGGTGGGTCCGCGCCAGCGCTCGGCGGTGTGCGGGGTCAGCTCCCGCAGTTCGAACTGCAACGCCATCGGCGCCGGCGCGCCCGGTCGTGGCCGGGCCGGTTCACGCCCGAAACTGCTCGGTGCGACCCGTGGCGCCGCCGCGGGGGTTGCCGCCGCGGGGTCGCCCAGGTGCCGCTTCCAGGCGGGGAGCGCGGGTGAACCCGGGGTGTTCGCGGCGGACGGCAGCATGACTCCATAATCTCATTCGCCGCGGGGATCGGATCCCTAACGCGCATGCGGCAGGCTGTCGAGAATGCCTGCAATGATGAATGCATGAAGCTTTTCGGGCCCATTGGCAACGCCAGCCCCGCGAGCGCGCCCGCGAACGGCCGCCGCCCATGACTCCCAACGCCAAACTGCCCTCCCCGGCAACCGCCGCGCTGCTCACGCTCGGTTCGCTCGCGCTGGTTCTGGCCGGTTTCACCATCGGATACCTGTCTAACCCCGCCGCCGAGCGCGGCAGCCCGCTGTTCCTGCTGATCGTGCCGGTGCCCACGCTCGTGGGGTTCATCATCACCTCACGCAGCATCCGCGCCTTCGAACGCGGCCTCACGGAGAGCCACGCGGGAGCGATGGTGTTCTTCGCGGTGCGCACGGCGCCGCTGCACCTGGCCTTGACCGCGCCGACCACCGAGAAGGGCGCCTGGACCGGGCGGTTCATCGGCATCAGCGTCGACGATCAGGGACTGTTCCTGTGGTCGCCGAAGAACAAGGAAATCCCGATGGCGACCTTCGACTGGAACGACGTGCTGTCGGTGGACATCGGAGGCACCCCCATCGACATGGCCGAGCGCATTCCGTTCGCGGTCATCATCCGTCAGTTCGGCTGGCGCACACTGGGCATCGTGTCGGTTCCCGCCCTCACGATCGTGGTGCGCCGCGGCAGCACCACGCTGACCCTGCCGCTGGCGCTGTACAGCGCCCGCACCGGGTACCCGGCGTCGCGGCAGGAGTTCGCGGCCATCGTGACCAACTTTCTCAAGCTGCGCTCTCTCACCTGACCCGCCCCGACTGGCGCGGCTGGCAGGGGGCGGGCAGGGGGCTGGCAGGGGTCAGTCGGCGGGGTGGGCGCCCGCGGCGTCGATCACCCAGGCGTAGTTGAATGCGCGTTCGCGCCACGCGCTGTACCGACCCGAGACACCGCCGTGGCCGGCCGACATTTCGGTCTTGAGCAGGGCATCCGCCCCCACTTCCCGCAGCCGGGCAACCCACTTGGCCGGCTCCACGTAGAGCACCCGGGTGTCGTTGAGGCTGGTCACGGCCAGAATGCGCGGGTAGTGCGTATCGCGCACGTTCTCGACCGGGGAGTACGACTTCATGTAGGCGTACACCTCGGGGTTGTGCAGCGGGTCACCCCACTCGTCCCATTCGATGACCGTGAGCGGCAACGACGGGTCAAGGATGGAGGTGAGCGGGTCCACGAACGGCACCACGGCCAGGATGCCCGCGAACAGCTCGGGGGCGAGGTTCGCAACGGCGCCCACGAGCAGGCCGCCGGCACTGCCGCCCTCGGCCACGAGGTGCTCCGGAGTAGTGAACCCGGCGTCGACGAGGTGCTGCGCGCAGTCGATGAAGTCGGTGAAGGTGTTGCGCTTGTGGGTGGTCTTGCCCTGTTCGTACCAGGGTCGGCCCAGCTCGCCGCCGCCGCGCACGTGCGCGATGGCGAAGACCATGCCGCGGTCCAGCAGGCTGAGCCGCGGAATGCCGAACCCCGGGTCGATGCTCTGCTCGTACGACCCGTAGCCGTACAGCAGGGTCGGGGCCGGCTCTCCGGGCGTGACCAGATCACTGCGGTACACCAGGGAAATGGGGATGCGGGTGCCGTCACGGGCGATGGCCCATTCCCGGCGTTGGGCGAACAGGCTCGGGTCGTAGCCGCCGAGCACCTGCTGCTGCTTGAGCTGGCGCATCTCCCCGGTCTCCACGACGTAGTCGAACACCGTCGACGGCGTCACGAAGCTCGTGTATCCCAGCCGGATCACCGGCTGTTCCCACTCCGGGTTGCCGCGGGTGCCCACCGTGAAAAGGGGTTCGTCGAAGCTCAGCTCGGTGAGCCCCTCGCCGTCGCCGCGACGGTCCACGGCGATGCGGGTCAGGCCCTCCCGGCGGTACTCCACCACCACGAAGTCCCGGAACGCGTCCACGCTTTCCAGTCGAATCTCGGGGTTGTGGGCCAGCAGCACCCGTTGCGGGCCCTGCGCGTCATCCGCTGCCACACTGACCAGTTCGAAGTTCACGGCGTTGTCGTTGTGCACGATCAGCAGCCGGTCTTCACCGTCGAGCACGGCGTGTTCCACCTCGTACTCCACGCCCTCACGGCGCGGCCAGACGAGGGCAAACTCGCCGGTGGGGTTGCTGGTGTCGAGCAGCCGGGTTTCGCTGGTCACACTCGACCCGGCCTCGATCACGAGGTACTTGCGGCTGCGGGTCAGCCCCACACCCACCCAGAAGCGTTCGTCCGGTTCGGTGAACACCATTTCGTCAGCGGGTGCCGCGCTGCCGACCTCGTGCCGCCACACCGTGTCGGGGCGCCAGGCGTCGTCGACGGTCGTGTAGAACACGAAGCGGCCGCTCGGGTCGAACAGGGCGCCCGCGGAGGTGTTGGCGATCTCATCGGGCTGGTCCTGCCCGGTCTCGATGGTGCGCACCCGGATCGTGTAACGCTCGTCACCCTCGGTGTCGACCGCGTAGAGCATGAGGCGGCCGTCGTCGCTGACGTCGAAGCTGCCCAGGGAGTAGAACTCGTGTCCGGCGGCCTCGAGGTTGTCGTCGAGGAGCACCTGCTCGCCGGGCAGCCCGGCGGTGCCCGAGTTCTCGGACGCCGAGACCAGCGGCGGATTCCAATCGAGCGGGTCGGTGATCGGGGCCCGACAGTGGATGCCGTATTCGAGGCCCTCGACGGTGCGGGTGTAGTGCCACCAGAGGCCCTGCCGCACCGGCACGCTCAAATCGGTTTCCTGGGTGCGACCCTTGATTTCGTCGAAGAGCTGCTCCTGCAGCAGTTCCAGGTGCCCGGTGCGCGCCGACGTGTAGGCGTTCTCCGCCTCCAGATGGCTGATCACGGCGGGGTTGGATTTGTCCCGCATCCACTCGTAATTGTCGATGACCACGTCGTTGTGGTGCTCACGGTGCTGCGGGGATTTGGCGGCGATCGGCGGGAGGTTCATACCTTCAGCGTACCCAGCCTGCCGGTCAGTCGCTCCGGTCAGTCGCTCAGGGCCCGTCGGTGCGGGTGGGCTCAGTCGTTGCGGGTCGGCTCGGCCGGTGCCGGGGTGAGCATCGCCACAATCTGGCCCGCGGTTCCTTCGCGCACCAGTCGGTGCCCGGTGCCGGCCCAGTGCGCGAGCCCGTGCGGGTCGTGGGCGGCATTCGCGGCGGCCCGCAGCGGAGCGGTCAGCTCTCCCACCTCCGGGTAGCCCAACGGCGCGAGAGCGTCGTGGGTCTGCACGAAACGGTTCACCAGGGCGCGGGCGGCGCGTCCGGTGAACGCGCGGGTGACGGCGGTGTCGGGAAAATCCGGGGATCCCAGCGCGGCCCGGTGCGCGGCCCGGGTGCCGGCCTCCGGGGTCTTCAGGAACGCGGTGCCGCACTGCACGGCGACCGCGCCCACGTCGAGCAGGTGACGCACGTCGGCGCTGGAGGCGACCCCGCCGGCGGCGATCACCGGCAGCTCGGTGAGGGCGAGGATGCCCTCGAGCAGCCGTTCCAGCGGCTGGGTCGACAACGCCGCGGCCGGGTCGAAGGTGCCCCGGTGCCCGCCCGCTCCGGGGCCCTGCACGCAGAGCGCGTCCACTCCCAGACTGATGGCCTGCAGGGCCTCCGGCACCGACGTGACGGTGGCCACCACGCACACGTCGCGCGCGTGCAGCCGGGTCAGCACCTCGGCCGAGGGCAGGCCGAACGTGAACGAGACCACGCTCGGCGCATCCGCTTCGAGAACCGCGATCTTATTGAGCCAGTCGTCGTCGGCGACGTCGCTGACGGACCCGTCCACGATCACCTCGGGCAGGTCGATGCTGTACCGGGCGGCGTCGGGCTCCAGCCGGCTTCGGTAGCTTTCGATCTGCGCGAGCTTGGCGACGGATGTCTGCGGCACGAACACGTTCACGCCGAAGTCAGCCCCGGTGAGGGTGCGGGTGCGGGCGATGTCACGGGCAAGCTGCTCGGCCGACAGGTAGCCGGCGGCGAGAAACCCCAGCGCCCCGGCGGCGCCGACCGCCGCCGCGAGTTGGGGAGTGGACGGGCCGCCGGCCATGGGGGCCTGCACGAGGGGGCGGCCCAGTTTCGAGAAAGTAAACACCCTCCAGTATGCCGGAGATGCTGACGATTCCGGAGCGAGCGCCGCACGGAGCGCCGCAGGAAGCGGTCCCGGACTCAGGCAGCGGACTCAGGCGGCGTTCTCGGGCGTGACCTTGGTGGCCCGTTTGGCACGCGCGGGCTTCATGGCCAGAGCGGCAGCCCGGGCGGCCTCACGCTCGGCACGCCGCACGGCCGCCGGGGTGGGCGGCACCGGAACGATGGTGCGGGACCCGGGACAGTCCTGGGGCGGGGACCCGGCGGAGTGGTAGGTGGCGAAACGGGTGTCAGAGGTGATCCACACCAGCTGGCGGCATTCCGGGCATTCGGCTTCAAGCATTTTCATGAGCGTGTGACCTTTCGGCTTCAGGCGAACCGTATTCAATGATCAGAGTACTGAGCCCGGTGCCAAAACACCTCTCCCCGACTGAGGGCTGGCAGCGACCCTGTAATTGTGCTACCCGAGCATTTCTCGCCTCTGTCCAGCCTTGGAGAGTGACCAGAGTCGCCCCCTCCCTACCGATTCCGTGGGAGTGTGTCAGCAGCCACGCACAGCCACGCACAGCCACGACGCCGGGGAGACTCTGATGATGAAGCTGACGGAGATTGAACGCAAGTACGACGTGGACCGCACCGTGAGGGTGCCCGACCTGTCGCGATTGCCGGGCATCAGCGGCCTGGACTTTCCCGGCTCCATCACGCTCACGGCGGTGTACTTCGACACCCCGACCCTGGACCTCGCCCGCCATCACATCGCCCTCCGCCGACGAGACGGCGGCGCCGACGCCGGCTGGCACATCAAACTGCCCGCCGACGAGGGCCGCACCGAACTGCAGTGGCCCCTCGACACGGGCAGCGGCCTGGTTCCGCAGCCCGTGCTTGAGCCGGTCCGCGCCATCGTGCGGGACCGCCCGCTGACCCCGCTGGCCCGCATCACCACGATCCGCACGACGGTGCTGCTGCTCAACGAGGCCGGCGACGCGGTGGCCGAGCTCGCGGACGACGACGTGTCGGCCTCCGACATGCGGGGCGGGGTGTTTCGCAAGTGGCGGGAGTGGGAAGTGGAGCTGTTCAGTGCCGCGCCCGATACCCGCGCCGACCGCACCACCCTGCTCAACGCCATCGAAGCCACCCTGACCCAGGCGGGCGCCGCCCCGTCGACCAGCCTGGCCAAAATCGCCCGCGCTCTCGGGGTGCGCGGTCTGGGCCCGGTGGCTGCAGCCCAGGCCGGTGTCCCGAACGCGATTCCCGACTCCGTTCCCGGCTCCGTTCCCGAGTCGGGCTCGGCCTCGACTGCCGCCTCGGCCGCCTCGTCGGGATCGAAGCGCGGTATTCCGGCCGGAAGCGCGGCGGCCGTGATCGCCACGCTGGCGCACCAGCATGCGGTACTGGTCGCCGCCGACCCGGCCGTGCGATCGGGTCAGCCCGGGGCCGTGCGTCAGATGCTGCCGGCCGTTCGGCGGCTGCGGAACATTCTCGACGTCTATGCGGACCTGGTCGGCGCCGACACCGCGCACGGCATCGTCATTGACCTCACCGCGCTGAGCGCCGTGCTCACCGACGTGCGCCAGGCTGAGCGCCGTCAACGCCGCCTGCGGCGAGCGCTGCTCGCAGTGCCGCCGCTGACGGCGCTGCCGCCGGGCGAACAGGTCGAGGCCGCGCGGCACCGGCTCACCGAGGCCGCCG
>JBBQYN010000044.1:0-11934 GCA_038208655.1 Actinomycetales bacterium | reverse complement strand
ACACGGCAGCGTGCTGATCGAAGAGTTCCTGGACGGCCAGGAGATCTCACTGTTCCTGCTCAGCGACGGCCACACGGTGCTGCCGCTCTCCCCCGCGCAGGACTACAAACGTCTCGGCGACAACGATGCCGGCCCGAACACCGGCGGCATGGGCGCCTACTCCCCGCTGCCGTGGCTGGACACCGAGTTCGGCAGCGAACACGCGTTCATCAGCGAGATCATCGAGACCGTCGCGAACCCCACCATCGCCCAGCTCTCCCGCGAAGGCACCCCCTTCATCGGTCTGCTGTACTGCGGTCTCATTCTCACCGCCGACGGCATCCGGGTGATCGAGTTCAACGCACGGTTCGGTGACCCCGAGACCCAGGTCGTGTTGCCCCGCCTCGTGACGCCGCTCGCCGGCCTGCTCTTCGCCGCCAGCACCGGCGGCCTCGGCGATCTGCCCTGGCCGCACTTCTCGGCCGACGCCGCCGTGACCGTGGTGCTCGCGAGCGAAAACTACCCCGACACCCCGCTCACCGGCCGCGTCATCGACGGGCTCGAGGCCGCCGGCGAGGTGCCGGGCGTCACCATCGCGCACGCCGCCACCAGCCTCATCGACGGCGAACTGGTCTCCACCGGCGGTCGCGTGCTGAGCGTCGTCGCCGTGGGCGGCGACTTCGCCGAGGCCCGCGCCCGCGCCTACCGCGCGCTCAGCTCCGTACGACTGGCCGGCTCGCAGTTCCGCAGCGACATCGCTGCCCGCGTGGCCGCACCGACCGCCGCGCCCACCTACGCGTCGCTCAGCGGCTGGAAGCGCGCCTACTCCGGCAAGGTACGCGACCTCTACCTCGAGACGACGGATGCCCCGGCCACGCTGGCCACCGCCTCCCGGGTGCTCGTGGTCGCCAGCGACCGGGTCAGTGCCTTCGACCACGTTCTCGAACCCGGCATTCCCGGCAAAGGCGAACTGCTGACCACGCTGAGCCTGTGGTGGTTCGACCGCCTCACCGCGGTGCCGAACCACCTCATCGCCGATCACGAACTCGTCGGCGACACCGTGCGCGAGCTGATCCCCTCCGCTGTCGCCGGTCGCGCGATGCTCTGCACCACCCTGGACATGTACCCCGTGGAATGTGTCGTGCGCGGGTACCTCACCGGGTCGGGCTGGAAGGAATACCAGGACACGCAGTCGGTGTGCGGCGTGCCGCTGCCCGCCGGTTTGCAGAACGGGGATCGGCTGCCCGAGCCGATCTACACGCCGGCCTGGAAGGCGCCCCTCGGCCAGCACGACGAGAACGTGTCCTTCGAGCGCACCGTCGAGCTTGTCGGTGCGAGCGTCGCCGCGGAGCTGCGCGACCTGTCGTTGTCCCTGTTCGCCACGGCGTCGGCGGTCGCCGACGCGGCCGGACTGATCCTGGCCGACACCAAGTTCGAGTTCGGTGCGAACCGGCAGACCGGTGTCACCACGATCGCCGACGAGGTTCTCACGAGCGACTCAAGCCGTTACTGGGATGCCGCCCGCTGGGCCACCGGCGCCACTCCGGCCGAGCGCATGGAAAGCTTCGACAAGCAGATCGTGCGCGACTGGCTCGCGGCGAACTGGGACGGCGTCGGCACCCCGCCGCCGCTGCCGCCCGAGATCGTGGCGCAGACCGCCGCCCGGTACCGCGAGCTTCTCGAGCGCCTCACCGCCGCGTAGCGCGAGTACGGCTAGGGCGTGCCCTTCGCCGGGCCGCGGGCCTGACGTTTGGCCCGCCGGGTGAGCCCGTGCGCGGTCGCCTGGAAGGCCCGCACGATGAACGGACGGCCGGGCAGCTTGCCGCGCGACTGCTCGGCGGCGCGCAGGCCGTCGAGCACGATGGACAGTTGGCGGCGCCACTGGCCGGCATATCCGTCGCCGAGACCGCCGAGGGAGCCGACCATGGTGACCTGCACGGCGATGTCCACGGCGTCCACGTCGGCGCGCAGGGTTCCGTCGGCCTGAGCGCGTGCCACGAGCGCGGCGATGTACGCGTCGAAGTCGGAGGAGGGCCGGGCCTCGGGGTCGAGGGTCGCCATCCGCTTGAGAATGTGGGGCAGCGACGGGTCGGCGACGAGCCATTCCGCGACCCGTTCGGTGTACACCACCACGCCGTCCCAGGCGGTGGGGGCGGCCGCGATTTCACCGCGCACGGCGGCCAGTTCGTCCAGCGCGAGCCCGTGCAGCACCCGCACGAGGTCGTCGCGGGTCGCGAAGTTGCGGTACAGCGTGGCCACGCCCACCTCGGCGCGGCGGGCGATCTCTTCGAGGGAGGCCTCGACCCCGTTGACCGCGATCAGGGCGCGCGCCTCGGTCAGCAGCCGCTCCCGGTTGGCACGCGCATCGCGGCGACGGGGTGGCGTGCGCTCCGGGGCGGGGCGGGCAGAGGACGACATGGATTCAATTCTAGACGGCGTGCCTGAGCGTCTCGGAGGGATTCCTCCGTGAAACGTGGTATTTTTCAGCCCCAACACGTGGGTTTCCCCGGTCATCGCCCGGTCGACCGGCCCGTGCGGCAGAAGAACGGATGAGACCGTGAGCGTGGAGCACAACACCCGGGATTGCGACCCCGACATCGTCACCGACTTTCGCGAACGCATGAGCTACGGCGGCTACCTGCGGTACGACGCCCTTGCCCCGGTGCTCACACGCATCGCCCGGGTTAAGCAGATCCAGCTCACCGTCTTCGAGGCCGACCCGCCGGCGCACGCGCTGCTCACCGAGATGCCGCACACCTTCCGCGGCATCTACGAGAACGCCGCCGAGAACTGGGCCGCCGATGAAGCCTGCGAAGAACTCGTGGACCTGGAAGACAACTTTCAGCTCTGGCGGTTTCGGCACCTCAAGACGGTGCAGCGCATCATCGGCCTGAATACCGCAACCGGCGGCTCCAGCGCCGCCGCCTTCCTGCAGAAGGCCCTCGAGCTCACCTTCTTCCCCGAACTGTTCGCGGGGCGCCCCGCCAGCGGATCATGAGCGCCGCGCCGGCCGCGCCCACGGTACTGCCCGGGTTTCTCGACGCCCACGTGCACCTCGCCCTGATCGACCCCGCCGCACTCGTCGCGGGCGGCATCAGCCGGGTCATCGACCTCGGCGGCTGGTGGCCCGGCACGGGCCGGCCGACGTCGTCCGAGCCCGAGACCGTGCATGCCGGCCAGTTCCTCACCGCGCCCGGCGGGTATCCGAGCGCCACCGGCTGGGCCCCACCCGGCAGCATTGCCGTGGTGGCGCGGGCGACGGATGCCGCTGCCGCGGTCGACCGCCAGCTCGCGGGCGGCGCATCCGTCATCAAAATCACGCTGAACTCCGCCGCCGGGCCGGTGCTCGGTGACCCCGAACTCGCGGCGATCGTGGGCCACGCCCGCACCCGCGGTGTGGCGGTCGTCGCGCACGTGGAAGGCCCCGGCCAGGCCGCCCGGGCCGTTCGCGCCGGAGTCACCGGGTTCGCCCACACCCCGTTCACGGAACTGCTTGACGATGACCTGATCGCCGCGGCGGCGCGCACGATGACCTGGATCAGCACGCTCGACATGCACGGCTGGGGCACCGTGACCGACGATTTCACCCGGGCCGGCGAGAATCTGCGGCGTTTTCATGCGCACGGCGGGCGGGTGCTCTACGGCACCGACCTGGGCAACGGGCCCCTTCCGGTAGGGCTGAACCGCCGGGAGTTGGGCGCGCTGCTCGCGGCGGGGCTCACCCCCGACGCGGTCCTCACCGCCCTCACCGACCCCGCCGGCTTCGGCAGCATCGGCGGCCTCGCCCCACCCGAGGCACCGAAACGGCGTACCGTGATTCACGGCCCCCGACCCGTCGACCCGCAGGTCTTCCTCGACTGGCTCTGCACCGCCCGATCCGTTCCGAACTCCCCGTTCTAAAGCGGCCCCGCTCCCCCGTTTCCCCGCTCCCCCGTTTCCCCTCCCAGCGCCCCGAGAGGCTTCCCGTGACCCCCACCGCTCCGCTCACCGACAGCCACCTCGCCTTCGCCCGCCGGCAGGACCGCATCGACGGCCTGGCGCACTACCGCGCCCGGTTCGTGGGCACCGAGAATGCCACCGACCTCGCCGCCGGAACCGGCTCGGACACCGGAATGGTGTTGCCCAATCCGATCGCGTACCTCGACGGGAACTCCCTCGGCCGGCCCACCCGCGCCGCCGCGGACCGCATCGCGGCGTTCATCACCGGCGCGTGGGGTACCCGGCTGATCCGCGGCTGGGACGACGAGTGGATGCAGCTGCCCCTGCAGATCGGCGACGACCTGGGGCGCGCCGCGCTCGGTGCCGCGCCGGGGCAGGTCTTCATCGGGGACTCCACCACCGTGCTGCTGTACAAACTGGCCCGCGCCGCCGTGGACGCCCGGCCCGGCCGCACCGAGATCGTGCTTGACAGCCACAACTTTCCCACCGACCGGTATGTGCTGGAAGGAATCGCCGCAGAACGCGGCCTCACGCTGCGCTGGATCGACAGCGACCCGGCCGGCGGCGTGACCACCGATGAGGTCAGCCGGGTGCTCGGCCCCAACACCGCCCTGGTGCTGCTGAGCCATGTGGCCTACCGCTCGGGTTTTCTCGCCGACATGCGTGCCATCACCGATCTGGTGCACGAGCACGACGCCCTGGTGCTCTGGGACCTCAGCCACTCCGTCGGATCCGTCGACGTGCAACTCGACCTCTGCAACGCCGACCTCGCGGTGGGCTGCTCCTACAAGTACCTCTCCGGCGGGCCCGGCGCCCCCGCGTTCGGTTATGTGCGGCACGACCTGCAGGAGGTGCTCAGCCAGCCGATCCAGGGCTGGATGGGCACGAAGGACATCTTCGAGATGGGGCCGGGGTATGTGCCGGCCGCCGGCATCCGGCGCTTCATGAGCGGCACGCCCGCCGTGGTGGGCATGCTCGCCATGCAGGACACCATCGCCATGATCGAGGAGGCCGGCATGGAGCAGCTGCGCGCCAAGTCGGTCGCCTTGACCGAGTTCACCCTCACGCTGGTGGACGATTGGCTGGCCCCGATGGGCGTCACCGTGGCCTCACCGCGGGAGTACACCCACCGCGGCGGACACGTCACGGTGCGGCACCCGGCGATGAAGCAGGTCACCGACATTCTGTGGGCCAACGACGTGATTCCCGACTTTCGCTCACCCGACGCCTTGCGCATCGGGCTGTCACCGCTGAGCACTAGCTTCGTGGAGGCCTACGAAGGGCTCGCCGCCATTCGCGACGTGCTGCGCGGCATCCTGATCGGGCAGGGCCACCTCGCCGCCGACGCCGCGTCCGGCCCCGCGTGACGCCGGCACGGGCGGCCCTGTAGAATCGAGGCACCCACCGCGAGCCTTTCTGGAGTGCACTGTGCCAACGAACGTGTCAACCATCGTCGTCGAAGTTATGCCCAAGGCTGAGCTGCTGGACCCGCAGGGCAAGGCTGTCGCCGGCGCCCTCGGTCGCCTCGGCCAGAACCGTTTCACGTCGGTGCGGGTGGGCAAACGTTTCGAGATCACCGTGGACGGCCCCGCAGACGCCGCCGCCCTCGCCGCCGTCGCCGAACTGGCCGACACCGTGCTCAGCAACGCCGTGATCGAAGACGTCGTGGGCATTCACGTGGTCGAGACCGAAACGGTCGCCTGATGCGCATCGGCGTCGTCACCTTCCCGGGGTCCCTCGACGACCGGGACGCCCAGCGCGCCGTGCGCCTGGCCGGAGCGGAACCCGTGGCCCTGTGGCACGGCGACCACGACCTGCACGGCGTCGACGCCCTGATTTTGCCCGGCGGGTTCAGCTACGGCGACTACCTGCGCGCCGGCGCCATCGCAAGCCTGTCGCCGATCATGACCGAGGTCATCGCCGCCGCCAACCAGGGCATGCCCGTACTCGGCATCTGCAACGGTTTCCAGATGCTCACCGAGGCGCACCTGCTCGAAGGCGGACTGATTCGCAACGAGCGGGGCACGTTCATCTGCCGTGACCAGCAGCTGCGCGTGGAGAACACCGACAGCGCCTGGACGAGCGGTTTCGCCGCCGGCGCCGAGATCACCATCCCGCTCAAGAACGGTGAAGGCTCCTTCATGGCCTCCGCCGAGACCCTGGCCCGCCTCGAGGGCGAAGGCCGCGTTGTGGCCCGGTACCTCGGGGTGAACCCGAACGGCTCCCTGAACGACATCGCCGGCATCAGCAACGCCCGCGGCAACGTCGTGGGCCTCATGCCGCACCCGGAGCACGCCGTCGAAGCCGGGTTCGGCCCCGACACCGCCGAGGCCATGGCGAGCGGCATCGACGGTCTCACCTTCTTCACCTCGGTCATCGCGCACACCCTCGTCGCCGCGTAGCCGTCGGCCATCGGCCGTCGCGCAAAGCGAGCGGTCGCCCTCAGGACATTGTCCCGAGGGCGACCGCTGATGAACGCTGCCGAAGCGCGTGCGTCAGCCCGCTACGGCTGCACGGCCGCCAGGGCGTTCACGAGGCCTTCACCGAAGAAGCCGTTGTCGGCGGTGCTGCCCACGCACTGGATGGAACCGACCGGGCAGGGCACATCCGTTGCCTGACCCGACAACAGCGCGGTCAGCGCGGGGCCGGACACGTGCGGGTGCGTCGACGTGATCAGCGCGGCCACCCCGGCCGCGTGCGGCGAGGCCATCGAGGTGCCGGAGTAGATGGCGTAGCCACCACCGCTCACGGTCGACAAAATCGCGGACCCCGGCGCGCTCACATCAACCACGCCGACGCCGTAGTTCGAGAAGCTCGACTTCTCGGTCGCGCGCGTGACGGACGACACCGTCACGACACCGTCGAGCTCGGCGGGAATGTCGGCGCAGCCGTCGGCAATGTCACGCACCACCGGCGTCGTGTCGTTCGGGCTGGAAGCGTCCGTGGACTTGTTGGCCAGGTCGATGTTCGAGTTGCCGGCCGCGGCCACGTTCACCACGCCCTTCGTCTGCGAGTACTGCACCGCGCGGTTGACGGCCGTCTTGACGGCGGACTGGTCGGCATCGGTGTCGCACCAGAACATCCACGGGTCGATGTAATAGCTGTTATTGGTCACATCGGCGCCCATGTCGGTGGCGTACATAAAGCCACAGATGGCGGCTTCGGGGTAGATGAAGCCATCGTCATTGACGACCTTCACCGAGGAAAGGCGCACGTTCGGGGCGACCCCCACGATGCCCACACCGTTGCGAGCGGCGGCGATCGTGCCGGCCACGTGCGTGCCGTGCGCGCTCGTGGTGGGCTGCCAGGCTGCCGGGGCGGTGTCGGGAACGCCGCTGTTGCAGCCGGCCGAGACGGATGCGTCGATGTTCGCGGCCAGGTCGGGGTGCGTGGCCTCGATGCCCGAGTCCAGAACGGCCACGAGAACGTTGCGGCTGCCATCCGTGATCTGGTGGGCTGCATCGGCGCCGATCAGCTCCATGTCCCACTGCTCGGCCTCACGGGGGTCGGCAACGACCTCACCGACGGCCTCCACGCCCATGTCCTTGGTCACGGCCGCGCTGCGACGCTGCGGGGCATTCGTGGTCGGGTCACCGAGGTACGTCGCATCCGTGCTGCTCACCGGGGCGGTGCGCGTGGCTCCGACCGATTCCACGGCTTTGTCGCGGCGTACGGTGTCGGCGAAGACCGTGTTGTCGGACTGCGCGATCACCACACCGATCTCGGCGTACGTGGCGATCACCGCACCGCCGGCCCGCTCGACGGCCCGCACGGCTTTCTTGGTCTGGCCGTGGTTGGCCTTGGTCACGTTGACCGCGTAATTCATCAAGTCACCGTGAACGATCTGTGCCGTCGGGGGCGGTGGTGCCGCATTCGCCACGCCGGGCGTCAGCAGTGCGGCGCCCAACGCGGCGGTCAGGGCGATCCCGGCGACCGTGCCGCGCCGGCGACCGGCGGCGGTGGTCATGCTGGTGATAGGGGGACTGAACATCCTGCTCCTCATCCGTGACGGCTCCGGATGAGCCGTCAACCGGCCCGCGCGACTGCTGCCTCGGAGTGAGCCAATGGGCAGAACTGCCACGCGTGATCGTCATCCCGGAGCAGGCCACCCAGTGTGTGGTCGCAAGCCCCGGCGATCGTGGCCAACTCCTAAGCAACGCTAACGATTCCCTCACCGCGTGCATAGTCCTCCGAAATGCGGACACGGCAGCTTTCGCTCCGGTGGTGGCGCGGGCGGCTCACGTGTTGTCCAGCCCGGTCTGCAACGATGGATTGGTGCGCTCCCGCGCGCCCCACCACGAGCCGAAAGTGCCGATGACCCCGCGCCTGCTGTTTCGAACCGTCGCAATTGCCGAAGCCATCACCTGGGGCATGCTCATCACCGGCATGATCATGAAGTACGTGCTGCAGGTTGGTGAGGTCGGCGTGCAGATCGGCGGTTTTCTGCACGGGCTGGTCTTTCTCGCGTTCGGCATCACGGCCGTGCTGATGGCCGTGAACCAGCACTGGAGCCCCCGACTCACCGTGGTCGCCGTGGTCACCGCGGTCGTTCCGTTCGGCACGATACCGCTGGACCGCTGGCTTGAGAAGCACGGCCACCTCGACGGCGGGTGGCGCCGCACTCGCACCGAAGACCCCCGCGACCACACTCGGGTGAGTGCACTCTTGCGATGGATGCTGGCCCGACCGGTGTTGTTCACGACCATCCTCGTGGTCGGACTCGGCGCCGTCATGACAGTGCTGCTGAACGCCGGGCCGCCCGGCGGCGCGAGCTAACCGGCCGCCACGAGCACGCGGCCGCCGACTGCCCGCGAGCGCACCCCATTTCGGCGGACGCTACGACAATTACCGTAGCGTCCGCCCCAAAAGGGACACGCTGGTCCCTTAGTGCGCATCGCCACGTCGTCAGAGCCCGGACAGGCGGATGCCGCGGCCAGCGCGGCCACGACCGTGGCCGTCGCGCAGGAGGCCGGTGCCAGAACCGCCGCCGGCACGGCCTCATCGACCACGACGACGGCCGTTCCGGAACGCACCTGCACGTGGCTTGCGAAGCCGCCGCTGAGTTCCCGGCCGGGTTGCATTCGCTCGTGGCCTTATGTGATCAGCATCAGGCATTTCTGGGTGAGGCCACGGCGGCAGCACACGCAGGTTGAGCAGCTGGTGATCACCGACCAGATCACCCGCTGCCCCACCCGCAGCAATATTCTGTTACTGGCATACGCCGGGGCGCCCACCTCTACGATGCGGCCCACCTGCTCATGGCCGAGTACCAGGGGGCTCGGCGCGGGCCGGTGTCCGGGCGCGGTGTGCACGTCGGACCACGATTCGACCACCCGGCGCACCCGGCTCGCTCGATGCAGGGGCCGGCCCGGGTCGGTGCGACGACACGGACTACTCGGCGGCGGCGTCGTCGGTGAACTCGATGTCACGGAGCGCGAGCAACTCGGCCAGGTCGGCGATGCTCTCGATGATCACGTCGGCGCCGGCCTGCTCCAGCGTATCGGCGTCGTGGGTGCCGCTCAGCACACCCACGATCAGGCCCGCGCCCGCGTTGACGCCGGCGAGCATGTCGCTGGCCGTGTCACCGACCACGACCATGCCCCCCACGCGTGATGCGCCCGTGCGCAGCAGCGCGGTGAGGTTCAGGTCGGGAAACGGACGACCCCGGCCGACGTCGGCGGGGCACAGGGTGAGGTCGACGAGGCCGGACCAGCCCAAGGTCGCCAGCAGCGCATTCTGCGTGGCCCGGGCGAACCCGGTGGTGAGGGCAACGGACAGGCCGGCCTCGCGCAGTTCGGCGAAAAGTTCCTCGGCACCCGGCATCGCCGTCACGCCTCCCTCGGCGATCAAGGCCAGGTAGGCCAGCTCGAAGGCGTCGGTGGCCTGCTGCGCCGCCGCTTCGGTGTCGGTCAGGGCCCGGAACACGTCGATTTTGGATTGCCCCATCGTGCTGCGCACGTAGTCCAGCGCCGCTCCGAGCGCCTCCTCGGTCCCGGCCAGCCCGACGCTGCGCGCGGCCGTCACGAAGGCCCGCTCGACCAGACCGTCGTCACGCACGGTGGTGCCGGCCATGTCGAGCACCACGAGTTCCACGTCGACCTCGTCGAACTCGTCCATGTCGTCCATGTCGTCGAGGTCATTCACATCGTTCAGGTCGTCGAGGTCGTCGAGGTCGTCCACCGCATCGCGAGTGTCGAGTCTGCCGGTTCCGGCGATGTAGGTTCCGTCGCTGATGGTCATGGTGTGCCTTTCGTGGGGGTGCCTGGTGAGGCGGTGCCGAGTGAGGGGAGAGCGGATGTCGTCGGCACGTCGTCGACGACGCCCGCGATCACGTGTTCGGCCAGACCCAGGCCGGTGGTCATGCCGATACCGGCGGTGGCCGCCACGAGGTGCACGCCCGGTTCGGGCTGCTCCAGGAGAAAGTCCTGCGGGCCGGAAGCGTAAACGCCCTGCCAACGTTCCAGCACGGCGGGGCGTGGCACCTGGAACAGCTCGGCAGCCAGCGCGAGCAGGGTCTCGAAGGCGACCTCGCTCTGGAACGGGGTGACTGCCGTGCCGCGGTAGTGGGTGTCCCCGACGATCAGGCTGCCGTCCGGCAGTTGGGTGTACATCTGGTTGAGGTCGAGCGCCGCCAGCTCGGGATGCTCACGGTGCAGCCGTTCGGCGAGCGCCGCGGCCGCGGGCAGCGCGGAGAAGGCCGGGTAGCGCAGCATCGACCAGCCGGTCAGCAGCGGCATCGCCAGCGGCCGGCGCAGGGCCGCACGCACGCGCAGCATGTCCAGTCCACAGCGCCGGATGCCCGCCCGTTCGGCGACCTCGGGAAAGAGCTGGTCGATGTCGTGGTTGACGGCCACGATCACGGTTCCGGCGTCGATTCGGCCGCGGCTGGTCTCGACGGTTCCGCTGCGCACCGCGGTCACGGCCGTTCGGTAGCCAAACCGCACGCCCCGTTCGGACAGGTAGTCGCGCAGGGCGATGCCGGCCTGCCGGGGGTTCACCTGCAGGTCATACGGCAGGAACGCCCCGCCCACGCTGCTGCCCGGCGCGACCGGGGTGCGTGCCTCGACCTCGGCGGCCGTGAGCATCTGCACCTCCGGCAGCGGATGCCCGGCGTCGTGCGTCTCGGCCGCGAACGGCGACGGGCCGGCCCGGTCCGCGGCCAGGCCGGCCAGCACCCGCAGTTCGTCGGCGTGCCGGGCCAGCACCACGGTGCCGGATTCGCGCAGCCAGACGCCGGCATCCGCTGCCAGGCGCAGCCAGAGCGGCCGCGCGGCCACGGCGAAGTCACGCGCCGGGCCGGCCTGCGGGGTGAGGCAGAGGTGGCCGAAGTTGCGCACGGATGCCCCGCCCAGCTCGGCGGCGCGGTCCAGCACGATCACGCTGAGGCCACGCTGCCGGGCGGCGAGCGCGTGGCCGAGGCCCACGATTCCCGACCCGACCACCACCACATCGGCGCTCTCCCGTGCGGTCACGCTGCCCGCCGCCGCAGGGCCGGTCACCGGAGCACCCGCCGCATCCACATCGCAAGGCCCTCGACCACGAGTACCGTCACCAGAATCATCAGCACGATCGTGGCGACGAGGTCGTAGCGGGAGCCCTGGCCGGCGGTGAGGTAGGTGAAACCGGCATAGCTCACGCCCTCAGCCGAGGCCCCGGCGGTGCCCGCGTCGTCGGTGGCCGCGGTGGCCGCGAAGGCCGTGCGAACTCGGGCCGAGGTGCTGTGAAATGCCACGGAAAACCTTTCGTTGGGTCACTTCGGTGCGGACGCGGTCGAAGTTCAGGCTAGAAAATCCGTCCCAACGGCGTGCGCATGCCGGGTGTACGGCGGGTAAACGCCCCGTGACATTCCCTGCCGCGGGTCCGTTCCGCAGCCTCTCGGTCCGGTCGGCTAGTGTGTGCACACCCGTCGGTGCGCGTCACGATATGTGCGGCACCGCAGCTCGAAGTCAAAGGAGATTTTGCGTGTTCACCAGCCCGTACCCCGACGTCGATATTCCCGACCTCAGCATTTACGAC
>JBBQYN010000043.1:0-12006 GCA_038208655.1 Actinomycetales bacterium | reverse complement strand
GAAATCGCCCGAGTCACTGAACCTGATCCTCAGGGCCTCGCTCTGCGTCGTGAGGCAATCACGACATGTGTGGGCCCTACCGGGCTCGAACCGATGACATCCACGGTGTAAACGTGGCGCTCTACCAACTGAGCTAAAGGCCCCCGTCACGCTGCACGCGGCGCGGGGTGAAACACTTACTATACCGGCATCCTGAGCCGCACGAGTTCCAGGGCGGCGCGGTAGTCCTGCATCGACCGGGCCTGACCGGGAGCCGTGATGAAACTTGAGCGGATAATGCCGTTCTGGTCGATCACAAAAGTCGCCCGATTCGCGAACCCTTTCTCGTCTAGGAACACGCCGTATTCCTTGGCGACGCCGCCGTGCGGCCAGAAGTCCGCCAGCAGGCTGAAGTCGTAGTTTTCCTGCTCGGCCCAGGCCCGCAGCGTGTGCCGGGAATCGACGGAGATGCCGAGCACTTCCACGGCAGAGTCGACGAACAGGCCCACGTTGTCGCGCAGTTCACACAACTCCCCGCGACAGATGCCGGAGAAAGCCAGCGGGAAGAACACCAGCGCCACGGCCTTGCGGCCACGGAATGAACTGAGCTGCACCGGCTGCCCGAACTGGTTGGTGAGCTGAAAATCGGGGGCCTGAGTGTCATTAGCCAGGGCCATGGTGCACATCCTTCGCGCTGCCGCCGGCGCGACCGCGCCGAGCTCATAGCGTAAACCCGTCGGGCCCCGACGCCAAGGCCTCTCGCGACGCCCGCACGCCGACACACGCGCGGCGCGGCCCCGGGCGCGCTCGCGCACGAACAGCATCCAGAATCGGTAGGCTAACGGGGTGCCTGCGGTCGAAACCCGACCCCCTAATCTGCTGGCACGACGACTCGGCACGACCTGCCCAACAGAGAGAGGTCGACTGTGACTGTCAACGACCAGGACCCGTATTCGATGCTCAAGAGCGACGCTGATCCACAGGAAACGGCCGAGTGGGCTGAATCGCTGGACGCACTCGTTGCGACCCACGGCCATGGCCGGGCACGCGAGATCATGCTCAGCCTGCTCAAGCGTTCCAAGGAACTGCACCTAGGCGTGCCGATGGTTCCCACCACGGACTACATCAACACCATCGCCCCCGAGAACGAACCCGAGTTCCCCGGCGATGAAGACATTGAACGTCGCTACCGCGCTTGGATCCGCTGGAACGCCGCCGTTCTCGTGCACCGCGCCCAGCGCCCCGGCATCTCCGTGGGTGGCCACATCTCGACCTACGCATCGTCGGCCGCTCTCTACGAGGTGGGCTTCAATCACTTCTTCCGCGGTCAAGACCACCCGGGCGGCGGCGACCAGATTTTCATCCAGGGCCACGCCTCCCCCGGAACGTACGCCCGGGCCTTTCTGGAAGGCCGCCTAAGCGAGAACCAGCTCGACGGCTTTCGTCAGGAGAAGTCCCACGCGCCCAATGGAGTGTCGTCGTACCCGCACCCCCGGCTGATGCCGGCCTTCTGGCAGTTCCCGACGGTGTCGATGGGCCTCGGCCCGATCAACGCCATCTACCAGGCTCAGGCCAACCGTTACCTCACTGACCGCGGCATCAAAGATGCCAGCGACCAGCAGGTCTGGGCGTTCCTCGGCGACGGCGAGATGGACGAGGTCGAAAGCCGTGGCCAGTTGCAGGTCGCCGCGAACGAAGGCCTCGACAACCTGAACTTCATTATCAACTGCAACCTGCAACGTCTCGACGGCCCGGTGCGCGGCAACGGCAAGATCATCCAGGAACTGGAAAGCTTCTTCCGCGGTGCCGGCTGGAACGTCATTAAGGTGGTCTGGGGTCGCGAGTGGGACGATCTGCTCAAGCAGGACACCGAGGGCGCGCTGCTCAACCTCATGAACGTCACCCCCGATGGTGACTACCAGACCTACAAGGCGGAAAGCGGCGCCTACGTGCGCGAGAACTTCTTCGGCCGCGACCCCCGCGCCGCCAAGCTCGTCGAGGGCTACTCCGACGACGACGTCTGGAACCTCAAGCGCGGCGGGCACGACTACCGCAAGGTGTACGCCGCCTTCAAGGCCGCGTCGGAGCACAAGGGCCAGCCCACGGTGATCCTCGCCAAGACGGTGAAGGGGTACGGTCTCGGGCCGAGCTTCGAGGGCCGCAATGCGACCCACCAGATGAAGAAGATGACGCTGGACAACCTCAAGACCTTCCGGGACAGCATGCACGTGCCGATCACGGATGCCCAGCTTGAGGAAAACCCGTACCTGCCGCCGTACTACACCCCCGGTGAAAAAGACGAGGCGATCGAGTACATGCACGAACGTCGCCGCGCCCTCGGTGGCTACCTGCCCGAACGGCGCACCCGTCACACACCGGTGAACCTGCCCGGCGACTCCACGTATGCGATCAGCAAGAAGGGCTCCGGAACGCAGGAGATCGCCACGACGATGTCGTTCGTGCGTCTGCTCAAGGAGCTGGTGCGCGCCAAGGACTTCGGCAACCGCATCGTTCCGATCATTCCCGACGAGGCCCGCACCTTCGGCATCGACGCGTTCTTCCCCAACGCGAAGATTTACAACCCCAACGGCCAGAATTACACCTCGGTCGACCACGCCCAGCTGCTCGCCTACAAGGAGAGCCCGCAGGGCCAGATCCTGCACGTGGGCATCAACGAGGCGGGCGCCGCCGCAGCCTTCACGAACATCGGCACAACCTATTCCACCCAGGGTGAGCCGCTGATCCCGGTATACGTGTTTTACTCCATGTTCGGTTTTCAGCGCACCGGAGACGCCCTCTGGGCGGCCGGCGACCAGATGGCACGCGGGTTCATGATCGGCGCCACGGCCGGCCGCACCACCCTCACCGGCGAAGGCCTGCAGCACGCCGACGGCCACTCGCCGATGCTGGCCTCCACCAACCCGGCCGTGGTCTCCTACGACCCCGCATACGGTTACGAGATCGGGCACATCGTGCGTGACGGGCTGGAGCGCATGTACGGCGGGTCGCACGTCGACCCCAACGTCATGTACTACATCACCGTGTACAACGAGCCGCAGATCCAGCCGGCGGAGCCCGAGAACGTCGACGTGGACGGCATCCTGCGCGGTTTGCACCGCGTCAGCGAATCGGCCGCGACCGGCCCGAAGGCCCAGTTGCTCGCCTCCGGAGTCTCGGTGCCGTGGGCGCTGGAAGCCCAGAAGCTGCTCGCCGACGACTGGGGTGTCTCGGCCGACGTCTGGTCGGTCACGTCCTGGTCCGAGCTGCGCCGCGACGGTCTGGCGGCGGAGGAGCACAACTTCCTCAACCCCGACGCCGAGCCGAAGTCCGCCTACGTCACCGACAAGCTGTCCGGCGTCGCCGGGCCCTTCGTGGCCGTGTCGGACTTCATGCACGCGGTCCCCGACCAGATCCGCCAGTTCGTGCCCGGAGACTTCGCCACGCTCGGCGCCGACGGATTCGGCTTCTCGGACACCCGTCCGGCCGCACGACGCTTCTTCAAGATCGACGGCCCGTCCATGGTGGTGCGCACCCTGGAGCTGCTCGCCAAGCGCGGCGAAGTGGACCGCAGCCTGGCCGGCCAGGCCATCGAACGATACCGCCTGCACGATGTGACGGCCGGAACCACCGGCTCCGCCGGGGGCGAGAGCTAACCACCCGTGGTACCGGCACCGAAGACCAAAGAGCAGACACTCACCTGGCTGCGAACCATTTCGGGCGAGCTGTGTACCACCACGCTCAAACGGCTCGAGGACACGCTGCCCTGGTATGGCGATATGCCACCGGGGCGGCGGTCCGCCGTGGGCCTAGTGGCCCAGGCCGGCATCACGTCGTTCATCTCCTGGTTCGACGACCCGAAGTCCACGCCGTGGATCGCGGCCGACGTCTTCGGTGCGGCACCCCGGGAGCTGCTGCGCTCGGTCAGCCTGCAGCAAACCCTGCAGCTGATTCGGGTGACCGTGGAAGTAGTGGAGGAACGCGTCAAGGACGGCAGCGAATCCCTGCGCGAAGCCATCTTGCTGTACAGCCGCGAAATCGCGTTCGGGGCAGCGGATGTCTACGCCCGCGCCGCCGAAGCCCGCGGGCTCTGGGATGCCCGCCTCGAAGCCCTCGTGGTGGATTCCATCCTCAGCGGTGAATACGACGATGACCTGCCCAGCCGTATCGCCGCTCTCGGCTGGCACGGTCACGGCGAGGTCTGCGTGCTGGTGGGCACGACGCCGTCGATGCTCGACGTCGACCAGTTGCGCCGTTCGGCCCGGCACATGGCCGCCGATGTGCTGATCGGGGTGCAGGGAAATCGTCTGGTCCTCGTGATCGGGCGTGCCCGTCCCGCGGCCCCCGAAGGTGAATCCGCCGAGCCTGGCCTCACCTTCATGGACATCGCCCTGCAACTGGAACCGATTTTCGGTCCCGGTCATCTCGTGCTCGGACACGAGGTTCCGAACCTCGTCGACGCGTCCAAGAGCGCGAAAGCCGCCCTGGCCGGGTTTGCCGTGGCACGGTCGTGGCGAAACGCTCCGCGCCCCGTGCAGGCCGACGATCTGCTGCCCGAACGGTCCCTGGCCGGTGACCCGCTCGCCCGGGCCACCCTGATCCATCGCATCTACCGGCCCCTGCAGGCCCATTCCACCGAGCTTCTCACCACGCTGTGGTGCTACCTCGACAACGGCCGCTCCCTCGAGGCGACCGCCCGGGAACTCTTCGTGCACCCCAACACGGTGCGGTACCGCCTCAAGCGGGTCTCCGAGGTGATCGGGTACGACGCCACCGGCGCCCGCGAGGCGCTGATTCTGCAGGCAGCCCTGATCATCGGGTCGATCAGTGACCACGACGGTACGGGGCGCCGCCGGTGACTTTGCGTTTTACTACAAACCTTCCCGGCATTCTTAGGTCATCGCCGACACCCGTCAACTCGCGCGGGTTGGGAGACTAGGAACGTGATTGTCATCGTCTGCCCCGGTCAGGGCTCCCAAACACCCGGATTCCTTGAGCCATGGCTGCCGCTGATCGGCACAGAACTGCGTGAGCTCAGCGACGCGGCCGGCATAGACCTGGTTCAGCACGGGATGCACAGCGACGCCGACACCATCAGGGACACCGCTGTCGCGCAGCCGCTCTTGGTCGCAGCCGGCCTGCTCACCCTGAATCTGATTCTGGCCGACGGCCGCCGCGACGCCGTCGCCGGAATTGCCGGGCACTCGGTCGGCGAGATCACTGCGGCCGCCGGTGCCGGCATCCTCTCGGCGCCGGATGCCCTGCGGTTCGTGCGGGAACGCGGCCTCGCCATGCAGGCTGCCGCCGCCGCGGAACCGACCGGCATGAGCGCCGTCCTGGGCTGGGACGAAGCCGCTCTGCTGGCCCGCCTGGACGAACTGGACCTCGAGGCGGCCAACTTCAACGGTGGCGGGCAAATCGTCGTTGCCGGCGCCCTGGATGCCCTCGCCACTCTGGCCGCCGAGCCGCCGGCTCGCGCCCGGGTGATCCCCCTCAACGTGGCCGGCGCGTTCCACACCCGGTACATGCGCCCCGCCGTGGACCGCCTGCAGGCCGTCGCCGCCGAGCTGCCGACCGCAGACCCGAGCCTGTCGATCTGGACCAACCACGATGGTTCTCTCGTTAGCACCGGCGACCAATTCATGAAATTGCTGGTCGGACAGGTCTCATCGTCGGTACGGTGGGATAACTGCATGGAATCGTTCGCCGCGGCGAACGTGACCGGCATCATCGAAGTCGCCCCGGCCGGCGCCCTCGTGGGCATGGCCAAGCGTGCCCTCCGGGGGGTGCCCAGCGTGGCCGTGAAAACTCCCGATGACCTGCCGGCGGCCTTCGCCCTGATTGACCAGCACTCCTGAAGCTCCCGGATGTCTGCGGCCCGCCGCGCCGCATCCGGTTAGATGAACGACCAGCACTACCCGCACTGCAGCAACACCCGCACCACCCGCACCACCAGATGAATGACCAGCAGTGAAAACGATCGAAAGAGACGTATGACCAAGCCAATTCTCACGCAGTCACAGGGCCCTGCCTTCACGCGTATATTGTCCGTCGGTGCCGCTCGCGGCGACCTTCTCGTTCCCAACAGTGAACTCATCGGCCCGATCGACTCCTCGGACGAGTGGATTCAGCAGCGCACGGGCATCATCACGCGCTCCCGCGCCAGCCAGCAGATACTGGCCGTGGACATGGCCACCGACGCCGCCCGTGAGGCCATCGAACGCTCCGGGATCGCCGCTGAGCTGATCGACCTGGTCATCATCGCCACGATCAGCAACGGGCAGCAGACTCCTTCCCTCGCGGCCGTTGTGGCCGACCGGGTCGGCGCGAACCCCGCTGCGGCCTACGACATCAACGCGGCGTGCGCCGGCTATGCCTACGCCGTCGCCCAGGCCGACGCCCTGATTCGTACCGGCGCGGCACACTACGCTCTCGTGGTCGGCGCCGAAAAGCTCTCCGACCTGGTCGACCCCACCGACCGCAGCATCTCGTTCCTGCTCGGGGACGGCGCCGGCGCCGTGGTGATCGGCCCGAGCGAGTACCCAGGAATCGCGACGACCGTCTGGGGCTCCGACGGTTCCAAGGCGGGCGCCATCGCCATGAACCACACGCTGCAGGAGTACCAGCGCGGCGAATCCGAATGGCCCACCCTGCGCCAGGAGGGCCAGACGGTCTTCCGTTGGGCCGTCTGGGACATGGCCAAGGTCGCCAAGAAGGCCCTGGAGGTAGCCGGCATCACCAGCGATGACCTCGCCGCGTTCATCCCGCACCAGGCGAACATGCGCATCATCGACGAGTTCGCCAAGCAGCTCAAGCTTCCCGCATCCGTCATCATCGCGCGTGACGTGGCCGACACCGGTAACACCTCCTCGGCCTCCATCCCGCTCGCCACCCACCGTCTGCTCGAGGAACACCCCGAGCTCAGCGGCGGCCTCGCGCTTCAGATCGGCTTCGGAGCCGGTCTGGTTTTCGGCGCTCAGGTCGTTGTTCTGCCCTAACGCCTCAACAACGTAAGCTAAGTCTCGGTCAAACGAGAGATTCACAAGGAGAAAACACCATGGCACTGTCCACCGAAGAAGTTCTTGCCGGCCTCGCCGAGCTCATCAACGACGAGACCGGAATCGCGGCCGACACGGTCGAGCTGGAGAAGTCGTTCACCGACGACCTGGACATCGATTCCATCTCGATGATGACCATCGTCGTCAACGCTGAGGAAAAGTTCGACGTGAAGATCCCCGACGAAGAGGTCAAGAACCTTAAGTCCGTCGGCGACGCCGTCTCGTTCATCGTAAAGGCACAGGCCTAACACCTGAACCAAAGCAGGTCGGCCGTATCGGCCGGCCTGCTTTTTCGGTATCTCGTTTACGTTTCACGGAGAGTTCGTTATGACCAAAAAAATCGTTATCACCGGTATCGGCGCCACCACACCGTTGGGCGGCAACGCTGCCGACACCTGGACCAATCTTCTCGCCGGCCAGTCCGGCGCCAGCACTCTGCTGCACTCCTGGGTCGCTGAGACCCAGCTTCCCGTCACCTTCGCCGCGCAGGCTCGCGTGCTGCCCGTCGACGTTCTGGAACGCTTCGAGGTCAAGCGACTCGACCCGTCCAGCCAGTTCGCCCTGATCGCCGGCCGTGAGGCCTGGGCTGATGCCGGCTCCCCCGAGGTTGAGCCCGAACGCGTCGCCGTGGACTGGGCCACCGGCATCGGCGGCGTCTGGACACTGCTGGACGCCTGGGATACCCTGCGCGAGCGCGGCCCGCGCCGTGTGCTGCCCATGACCGTTCCGATGCTCATGCCCAACGGGCCCGGCGCCGCCATCGGCATGGACCTGCACGCCCGTGCCGGTATCCGCACCGTCGTGTCCGCCTGCGCGTCCAGCACCGAGGCCCTCGCCAATGCGTATGACCGGCTGCAGGCCGGCCTGGCAGACATCGTGATCGCCGGCGGATCCGAGGCGGCCACGCATCCGCTGCCCATCGCCGCCTTCGCCGCGATGCACGCCCTCTCCACCCGCAACGACGATCCGGCAACGGCCAGCCGCCCCTACGACGTCACCCGTGACGGTTTCGTGCTGGGTGAAGGCGCCGCCGCACTGGTGGTCGAGACCGAAGAGCACGCCAAGGCCCGCGGCGCGCACATCTACGCTGAACTGCTCGGCGGCACCGTGAACAGCGACGCGTACCACGTCACCGCCCCCGATCCCGAGGGTTCCGCCGCGGCACGCGCGATGATCACAACGATTCGCAACGCCGGCGCCGACCTCGCCGATGTGTCACACATCAACGCGCACGCCACGAGCACCCCGGTGGGTGACATCGCGGAGTACAACGCGCTGCGCCGCGTCTTCGGCGACCTGCTCGACGGTATCCCGGTCTCGGCGACGAAGGCCTCCACCGGGCACCTGCTCGGCGGCGCCGGAGCCATCGAAGCCGTCTTCACGGTGAAGGCTCTGTCTGAGCGGATGGCCCCGCCCACCATCAACCTCACCCAGCAGGATCCCGCGATCCCGCTGGACGTGGTGACCACGCCGCGAGCCCTGCCGGCCGGAGACCTGCTGGCAATCAGCAACTCCTTCGGCTTCGGCGGCCACAACGCCGTCATCGCCTTCCGCTCGGTCTAGCCAGCCCGATAGCGGGTGACAGGGCCGCCGGGCCCGGTTTCGGCGGGCGCTACGGCAATTGCCGCAGCGCCCGCCCCGTTTGTGGCGCGCTCCTGAGCAGAGCCGGCGGGTGTCGACCGGGCTAGCCGACGTTGTGCAGCCAGACGACGGCGTTGAGGTCCCCGGCGTGCCGGAACGGCTCCAGCTCGTCGTCCCAGGCCTGGCCGAGCGCCAGACGCAGCTCACGATGCAGCTCCAGCGCGTTGGCTCCGGCCACTTCCATGGCGTAACGCACCCGATCCTCCGGAATGACGATATTGCCCACCGTGTCGGTCTGCGCGTAGTAGACGCCCAAGCCCGGCGTGTGCAGCCATCGGCCGCCATCCGTTCCCAAACCGGAGTCCTCGGTCACCTCAAAACGCACCTGTTCCCAGCCGTGCAGGGCCGACGCCAGTGCCGCACCCGAACCGGGGGCGCCCTCCCAGGCGTACTCCGCACGCTGCGTGCCGTTCAGCGCCGGCTGATCGGTCCAGCCGAAGTTGATCGCCTCGCCGAGGGCGCGTCCGGCCGCCCACTCCACGTGAGGGCACAGGGCCCGTGGAGCCGAGTGCACATAAAGAATTCCCCGGGCATGTGCACGGGCATCTGTTTTCGTCACGTTCATCTCCGTTTCCCTAGGTGCGTCTTCCCCAACGACCTCAAAACGGTGATGTTCAGTATTGCGCGTCAGCACTGCTGCCGCTACGGCCCCGGAGAGACCGTGACTGCAGTATGCCCCATCGGCCCGGGAAAAAACAGGGGCGGCTCTTTCGGCGCCCGCCCGCACCCGCCGTTTTACCTATACTCAGTAGAGGTATTCCGTCGAGATAATCGCTCGACGCATTCACCAGTCGGGAGGCTCCGTGTCTGTGCGCACCAGCCTGTTGGCGGTCCTGACCCTCGGACCCGCCTACGGTTTTCAGCTGCACACGGAACTGCACGCCCGCACCTCGGCCCGGCGCCAGGTGAACGCGGGACAGATCTACGCCACCCTGGACCGCCTCCAGGTGCAGGGTGCCGTACAGTCTGCCGGTGTCACCGACGATGGCCTGCCGCTCTACGCCCTGACGGATGCCGGTGCCATCGAAGCCCTGGACTGGCTGCACGGCACCGACAGCCACGTGGGAGCGGAATGGGATGACCTGGTCGACCGGGTGCTGTTGGCCGCGTCCTTGCCCGACGTGGATGCCTTGGAGATCATCGCCGGGTATCGCAGCTTTTGGACGAGCCGCGCGGCGCAGGGTCCGGCCACCCCCGGCGATCTGGCCGAGGATGCGGCCGAGGTTTTCGCGGGCGCGGCGCTGGAATGGCTGCGCCGGGCAGAGGACCGGCTGACCACCGTGGGCCGTGCCGCTTTCGCCCGCGATCTGAACCCCGCCAGGCCGAGGCGAGGCCGTCGCCCGGCCGACCCCGCTCAACTGCTGACCGACTAAACCGCCCGGTGACCGCGAACGGGGCTGCCGCACGCCTCGAGACGCTGCTATTTGGCGTCGGCGTAGCTGTCCACGATGGCGACGGTCAGCGGAAAGTCCACCGGGAAGTCGCCGAACAGCAGCCGACCGGCAGTTTCGGCCGACCGGGTGACGACCGCCGCCACATGCTCGGCGTCCGCGATCGGGGTGTGCACGATCACCTCGTCGTGCAGGAAGAACACCAGGTGCGCATTCTGCGTCAGGCTACCGCCGGTTTCCCCGGCCGGCCAGAGTTGCTGTCGGATATCGGCCATCCAGCACAGCGCCCACTCGGCGGCGCTGCCCTGTACGACGAAGTTGCGCGTGAACCGGCCCCAGTCTCGGGCCTGGGTTCGGGCGCGGCGCTCGTCGACCGCCGTCGCGTCGGGCTCGTAGGCCTGAGCCTGCGCTTCGAGCCAGGCCGCTCCCGGTCGCGGTGACGACCGTCCGAGGCGCGTCGTGACGACGTCACCACGCTCCCCGATGCGCGCCGCCATTTCGACCAGGCCGAGCGCGCGCGGGTAGGCCGCGGCCAGCCGCGGAAGCAGCCGGCCGCTCTCGCCGCTGGTGGCACCATACATGGCGCCCAGCATCGCGACCTTGGCATGGTCCCGCGTCTCGACAACCCCGCTGGCCACGATTCCGGCGTACAGGTCGGTCCCGGTTCCGGCCCGGGCCATGGCGAGGTCGCTCGCCAGGGCAGCCAGGATGCGGGGCTCAAGCTGGGCAGCATCCGCTGCGACGAAGGTCCAGCCGGCATCGGCCACGACGGCCCCGCGCACCTGTTTGGGAAGTTGCAGCGCCCCGCCCCCACGCGCCGCCCAGCGGCCCGTGACGACACCTCCCGGTAGGTACTCGGCGTGAAAGCGCCCGTTGACGATCCAGGAGTCGAGCCAGGACCATCCGTTGGCCGTGAGCAGGCGTGACAGCTTCTTGTAGCGCAGCAGCGGCGCGATGACCGGATGCTTGATCTCGCGCAACACCCAGCTCTGTGTCGAGGTCACCGGGATCCCGGCGCCCTGGAGCGCCCTGAGCATCTCTTGGGGCGAATCGGGGTTGACCGCCCGGTTGCCGAGCAGGTCCCGGATCTCCCCCGCCAGCTGCTCGAGTCGTTGCGGGCGCACGCCATGGGCCACCCGGGGACCGAGTTCGGCCGTCAGCAGTGCCTCATGGATCTCCGACCGCCAGGGCAGCCCGGCGAAGCGCATCTCGGCTGCGACCAGCGCGCCCGCCGATTCTGCGGCCAGCAGCAAGCGGATGCGCCCGGGCTCAGCGCTGCCCGCCACGGCCGCGAGCTGCCGCCGGAACTCACGGCCGGCATCGTCGTCACCGACGGGTATCGGCTCCTCGGGATCGTCAGCGCCGAACAGGCCATCGAAGTCGAACAGCGCGTCGGCTTGCGGGGGCTGCTGGACCAGGGCTGGTTCCGGCACGGCGCTGTCCCACCCGTCGGATTCGGCGAGCGCCAGCTCACTGCCCGCTGTAAGCGTGGAGTGGCGCAGGATGGCGTGGCTCAGCCGCAGGTCGTGGCAGCGCCGCACCCGCACGCCGGCCTGCAGCAGCAACGGATACGCGAGGGCCGTATCATCCCAGACCCACCGCGGCGAGCTGGCCTCGCGTTCGCGCACGAATCGGGCGAACGCGGCCGGATCGAACCGGCGCTCCGGTTCGGTCGCGGCGCCCTGTGCGTCGAGTGCAGACACGAGTATGTTCCCCGATACGGCAACACCACGACCGACGCGTCTCACGAGAAAGTACACCTGTTCATTCTGCCAGTGAGCGTGCGCTGCCACCTCCGATGGGAAACCGTCAGGGTTTTCCGAGCAGCCGTCACCGAATCGTTAGGACGGGCCGCGCGTGGTCCAGCGCGGTGTTTACTCGGGTGTTGTACCGACGCTCGTGCAGTACCTGCGCGGTGTGCTCGCGTTCTCGGCCGTCGG
>JBBQYN010000042.1:0-12080 GCA_038208655.1 Actinomycetales bacterium | reverse complement strand
ACCAGGCGGCGCAGGGATGCCGCGGACGGCGTCGTTGTGTCGGTCATCGCGAACCTCTTTCCCTGTAGGCCTAATTATGCCTGTTTCGAGGTCGTCCCCGTGCACGTCAAACCGCGGCGTTTTCCCGCTTCTCGGCCGCGGCAGTCGCTTCGGCCCGGGCCACCAGGGCCCGCTTGTCGCGGCGCTGGATTTCGGGCTCCCGGCTGCGCAGCTGCGCGTACACCGGGGCGGCGATGAAGATGGTGGAGTAGGTGCCCACCAGGATACCGATCAGCAGGGCCAACGAAATGTCGCGTAGTGTGCCGGCGCCGAGCACGAACGCGCCGATGAACAGGATCGACGCGACCGGAAGCGCAGCGACCACAGAGGTGTTGATGGACCGCACCAGGGTTTGGTTCACCGCGAGGTTGACGGAGTCGGCAAAGGTGCGTCGGGACTCGGAACCGTCTTCCATGGTGTTCTCACGCACTTTATCGAACACCACCACGGTGTCGTACAGGGAGTAGCCCAGAATAGTCAGGAAGCCGATCACGGCCGCGGGGGTGATCTCGAAGCCCACGATTCCGTAGATGCCCGCGGTGATCACCAGGTCATGCAGCAGCGCCGTCATGGCCGCGGCGGACATCTTCCAGGTTCGGAAGTACACCGCCATCACAATTCCAGCCAACACCAAAAAGACCACGAGTGCGCGCAGCGCCTGCACGGTGATGTCGGCGCCCCACGAGGGACCGATGAACGAGGCCGCGACTTCGGTGACCGGAACATCGTAGGCCGTGGCCAGGGCGTCGCGGACCGCGCGGGTGTCGTCGCTGGTGAGCTGGTCGGTCTGGATGCGAATTTCACTGGTTCCGACCGCGGTGACGCGGGGAACCGCGCCGGGAACCACACTCGTGACCGTTTGTGCCGCCGTGTCCTGGTTGGGATCGGACAGCTGTGTGATCACGAATTCGCTGCCGCCGGTGAATTCGATTCCGAGAGAGAATCCGCCACGGGCGAAGGGACCCACGATGGAAATCAGGATCATGGCCGCGGCAATGAGATACCAGACCTTACGGCGGCCCACGATGTTGATGGAGCGTTTGCCGGTATAGAGATCGTTACCGAACTGGGCGAAACTGGCCATTAGGAGTCCTTCCCATCGTTCGGCCGATCTGAGGGGGAGCCGACGAGTTCACTCGCTTTGCGTTCGGCTATGGTCTGACGTTTGGCCGCTTCCCGGCTGGATGTGGCGGCGGTTTTCTTATCCGTCAGAGCGGATACCGGCACGAACCGGGCGCGGCCGCGGTAGACAGCGCCGAGGGCGCGGGGGTCCAGACCGCTGAGGCTGTGTCCCTCGCTGAAGAACTTGGTGCGGCCCACCAGCTGCAGCACCGGGTGGGTGAACAGGCTCACCACGAGCAGGTCGATCACGGTCGTGATGCCCAGGGTCAGGGCGAAGCCACGCACGTTGCCGATCGCGAGGATGAACAGCACCGTGGCGGCGAGGAAGTTCACCACGTCAGACGCCACAATGGTGCGGAATGCGCGTTTCCACCCGGCTTCCACCGCGGATTCGAGCCCGCGACCGTCGCGGAGTTCATCGCGCACCCGTTCGAAATAGACGATGAAGGAGTCCGCCGTGATACCGATCGCCACGATCAGTCCGGCCACACCGGCCAGGGACAGTCGGTAGCCTTCGCTCCACGACAGTGCCGTGATGAACAGATAGGTGATCACGCCGGCCACAACCAGGGAGGCCACCGTCACGAGGCCCAGCAGGCGGTACTGCATGAGGGAGTACAGCACCACCAGGATCAGTCCGATCAGGCCCGCGATGAGCCCGCTTTGCAGCTGCGATTCGCCGAGGGTTGCGGAGATGGTGTCCTGACTCTGCACGGTGAAGCTGATCGGCAGGGCTCCGAATTTGAGCTGGTCGGCGAGGGCCTTGGACGAATCCTGGGTGAACTGCCCGGTGATCTGAGGTTCGCCGTTGGTGATCACAGCGAGGGTGCGGGGTGCGGAGATGACCTGCCCGTCGAGCACGATGGCGAACTGGTTTTGGGCACCTTCCAGGCCGCTGAGGCGCGTGGTGACGTCGGCGAACTGGTCCGTCCCGGTGCCGTTGAAGACGATGTTGACCGCCCACTCGCCGGTGGTGGCACCGCTCTGCGTGGTGACCTGGCCGTTGGTGGCATCGGAGATGGTCTCCCCGCTCACCTCGACCGGGCCGAGGATGTACTTGATCGAGCCGTCGACCTCACAGGTGATCAAGGGCTCCGCCGCGGGGGCGACATTGCTGGTGTCAGCGTCGGCGCAGTCGAAGGCCTGGAACTGGGCTGCCAGCGCCGGTGTGATGTAGTTCAGGTCGCTGGCATCGGTCGGTGCCGTTTCGGGCGTGGTAGACAGTTCCGGGTCGACCGGCGGTGCCGGGGTCGACACACCGTCTTCGCCGACGATGTCGGTGGAGGGGCCCGAAGCCACCAGCACCGGGCGGAATTCCAGCTTCGCCGAGGATTCTATGCGGTTGATCGTCTCATCATCGGGGGTGCCGGGCAGCGAAACAACAATGTTCTGGCCGCCCTGCGTGTTGATCTCGGATTCCGAGACTCCTGCAGAGTCGATGCGCTGCCGAATGATCGAGACAGCCTGAGTGAGCTGCTCATTGGTCACGTTCTGGCCTTCTTCGACCTGGGGCGCCAGAATGATCTGGGTTCCGCCCTCGAGGTCGAGCGCCAGGCTGGGGGTCCAGGATCCCTCCCCCGTCATCACCCCGACAGCGTTGAATGCGACGAGGCCCACGATGATGACACCGAGCCAGGTCAGGGAACGCCAGGCCTTTTTGCCCGGAGAGGACTTACCCGAAGAGGACTTAGCCACCGATGAACTCAGCTTTCTTTACACATTGAGGCCCGCACGGGCCGGGGCCCACGCGTCATGGCGCGGGCCCATTGACGGAACCGGTGTTACGGGTGCTGCGGGTAGTGCTTGTTACGCGTCGCCCTTTTTGGGCTGGGTGTCATCGTCAGCGTCACGGCGCGCGGCGTTGTCGGGGTCGCTGCCGAAATCGGCCGGTTCCGGCACGACGAGGTCGGCGTCGGTGACGGATTCCTCGGTGTCCTCGGTGTCCTCGGCGACGATCGGGTCCACGACACGGGCGATCGTCTGACGGTGGATGTCCACGACGGTGCCAGGGGCGATCAGGAGGGCAACCTTGTTGGCCTCCTCATCGATGGAGACGATGGTGCCGTACATTCCGAAGTTGGTCATCACCTCGGCGCCGGGCACCATGGTGGCCTGCAGGGCTTCCTGGTCGCGCTTACGCTTGCGGCCGTTGCGGAACATGAAGAAAACCAGCATCGCCAGTACGGCGAGCATGACGAGAGTCAACGGATCCATAAAGCAGTGAAACCTTCCGATTGCGGCGCGGGGCCGAAGAATGTGGTGTGATTCGGTTCGAACCAGCTTGAATTATAGGCCATCCGGGTCTGAGCGCCCTGAATTGCCTTCAGGCCGTCGGATTCAGGCCAAAGTGCTGCCAGGCCGCCGGGGTGGCCACGCGGCCGCGGGGGGTGCGTGTCAGAAAGCCTATCCGCACCAGGAATGGTTCGACGACCGCTTCGATCGTTTCGGATTCCTCCCCGACCGACACCGCGAGGGTGTTCAGCCCGACCGGCCCACCGCCGAACCGGGTCAGGATGATGCGCATGACTTCGCGGTCGAGCCGGTCCAAGCCGATCTCGTCCACGTCGTACAGCTCGAGGGCGGCGTGCACGGCGGGCAGGTCAGCGTCGCCGCCGTGCACCAATGAGTAGTCGCGCACCCGGCGCAGCAGCCGGTTGGCGATTCGCGGGGTTCCCCGGCACCGGCCCGCAATCTCGGCCAGGGCGTGGGCTCCGATCGGCAGCCCGATCAGCGCGGCGGCACGTTTCAAGACAAGTTCCAGCTCGTCGTCCGCATAGAACTCAAGGTGAGCGGTGAACCCGAACCGGTCCCTCAGCGGGTTAGGCAGCAAACCGGATCGGGTCGTCGCACCGACCAGAGTGAACGGTGCCAGCTCCAGCGGTACCGACGTGGCGCCGGCGCCCTTGCCGACCATGATGTCGATGCGGAAGTCTTCCATCGCGAGGTACAGCATTTCCTCCGCGGAACGGGCCATGCGGTGGATCTCGTCGATGAAAAGCACCTCACCTGGAATCAGCGAGGACAGCACCGCGGCCAGGTCGCCGGCATGCTGGATGGCCGGTCCGCTCGCCATGCGCAACGGTCGGTTGCCTTCGTAGGCGATGATCATCGCCAGGGTGGTTTTGCCGAGGCCGGGCGGACCGGCGAGCAGAATATGGTCGGGCGTGCGGTTCTGCATCGTCGCAGCGGTGAGCAGCAGTTGCAGCTGACCGCGTACCTTCTGTTGCCCGACGAATTCACCCAGGCTCTGGGGACGCAGGGCACCTTCAAAGGCCAGTTCTGAGTCGCCGTCCAGGGACGGGTTGGTCACCTCGACACCCGGGTCGGTCATGATGCCCGCCCTTGCGGGGCCGTGCCGGGTGCGCTCGTGTGCTGTGCGGGGCCGAGCCGGGCCAGGGTCAGGCGCAGCACGGCGGCGACGGCTGGATCCTCGTCGGGATGTTCGGCCAGCGTGTCGTCCACGACCTGCGCGGCGATCTTCTCGGACCAACCCAGCCCGATCAGCGCCGCCTGCACGGTCGCCGCCACGGTGCTCAGGGGTCGCGCCGCGGGTGTGGTGATGCTGACGGCGATCTTGCCGGCCAGGGAGAGCACGATGAGCTTCGCCGTTTTCGGGCCGATGCCGCTGACCTTGCGGAAGGCGGCGTCGTCGTCGTCGGACACGGCCCGGGCGATCTGCTGGGGGGTCAGCGCCGCGAGCACTCCGAGGGCGGATTTCGGCCCCACGCCGGTGACGGCGATCAGCAGGTCGAACACGGTCAGTTCGTCTGCAGTGGGAAAGCCGTAGAGGGTGAGGGAGTCTTCCCGCACGATCAGGGTGGTCGTCAGCGTCACCTCCTGGCCGATGCGGCAGGCCAGCGCCGTGGCCGGCGTGACCTGTACGGCGTAGCCCAGACCGCCGACGTCGATCACGACGATTGAGCCCAGGGCGGAGAGGACGGGGCCACGTACGGAAGAAATCACCGCTTAAGACTACGGGGCGGCACCGACATTGCCGTTCCGCGGCGCGCGCCGGGCAGAACACCGCGTTCGGCGGCCTGCCAGGCTCGTTGGGCCGGGGTCAGGGATCCGGAGGGGACGGCTCCGACGACGGGCAGGGTTCCCCCGGCGGCGCCGGTGCGCCACGCGTGACAGATGGCCAGGGCCAGGGCATCCGCGGCATCCGCTGGTTTGGGAATCTCCGCCAAACCGAGGATACGCGCGACCATGGTGCCGACCTGTTTCTTGTCTGCGGAGCCGTAGCCGGTGATGGCGGCTTTGACCTCGCTCGGGGTGTGCAGGGTCACCGTGAGCCCGCGCTGGGCGGCGAGCAGCAGGGCGACCCCGCTGATCTGTGCCGTGCCCATCACGGTTCCCACGTTGTTCTGCGCGAAGACCCGTTCAATGGCCACGACATCGGGACGGTGCCGGTCCATCATGTCTTCCAGGCCACGGCTGAGCAGCAGAAGTCGTTGTTCCAGAGGTAGCTCGGGTGAGCTGCGCACCACGCCGACCTCGACGAGCGTGGCGGTACGGTTTCCGGCCACGTCGACGACGCCGATGCCGCAGCGGGTCAGGCCCGGGTCGATTCCGAGCACCCGGACCATGCGGCGCTACTCGGACTCGGCGGCGAGCTCCGCCTGCACGGCGGCAGTGAGATCGTAGTTGCTGTAGATGTTCTGCACGTCGTCGAGGTCTTCGAGCGCGTCGATGAGGCGGAAGACCTTACGGGCCGTTTCGGCGTCGACCTCGATCTTGAGCGAGGGCACAAAGGCGATGTCGGCGGAGTTGTAGTCGATGCCGGCTTCCTGCAGCGCGCTGCGGGTGGCGACCAGATCGGTGGGGTCGGAGAACACCTCGAAGGTGTCGTCGTCAGTGATGACCTCTTCGGCGCCGGCGTCGAGCACGGCCATCAGCACATCGTCTTCGCTGAGACCGGCGTGGTGCCCGACCACGACGACGCCCTTGCGGTGGAAGTTGTAGGCCACGCTGCCGGGGTCGGCCATGGTGCCGCCGTTGCGGGCCATGGTGGTGCGCACTTCGGCGGCGGCACGGTTCTTGTTGTCGGTGAGGCACTCCACCATGACGGCCACGCCGTTGGCGGCGTAGCCCTCATACATGATCGTCGTGTAATCGACCTGCTCGCCGGACAGGCCGGCACCACGCTTGACGGCGCGGTCGATGTTGTCGTTGGGGACCGACGTCTTTTTGGCCTTCTGGATGGCGTCGAGAAGGGTCGGGTTACCCGACAGGTCGGCCCCGCCCATGCGCGCGGCGACCTCGATGTTTTTGATGAGCTTGGCGAACGCCTTTGCCCGTCGTGAGTCGGTGACCGCCTTCTGGTGCTTCGTCGTGGCCCATTTGGAATGCCCGGACATAATTCTCCCGTAGTCTGCTCGCTGGTACTGAGGTGAACAGTTCCTGATTGCGGTGCTGGTCGGACCATTCTACCCGGCCCACCCGACAGATCAGTGGAGCAGCGTCTGTAGGGTGTGCAGGTTTCGGGTGGTGGTCGTGGCGCGGTACTTCAGCTTGGCGCTTTTCTTACTGAAGGCGCTTTTCACGCCGACAGATTTCTTCACTTCCCAGTACAGCACCCCATGACCCAGTTCAACGCGCTCTTCGGCGGCGTTGAGCTCCCGGGCGTGCCCGGCCAGTTCGGACAGGTGCGCGGGGTCGGAGGAGAACATCACATACGGATGCCAGCCGTCCCGCGCCGCATCGAACGGGTACGCCCGCACGGCCCTGTCGAGGGTGTCCACGTCGATCAGCACGATCCAGGCCTCGTAGTGGAATCGTTCGGTGAGGGCTGTCTCGATGCGCGCTTTGAGGGCGTTCGCCTCCTCCGCGGAGGCGAGCGGGGACTCGATCGTGAAGATCACGTTCCCGGTCGCGAGCACGGTTTTCACGTCGGTGAAGCCGAGATCCGTGAAGGCTTGGGCCAGGTCGGTCATGGCCACCGTGATGCCATTGACATTGATGCCCCGTAGCAGGGCTATGTAGCGCGTCATCGTTGACTCATGACGCAACCCTAGCGACGAACGGCGGCGGCGGCCACTTTCTGCAGGAAGTACGCGTGGAAGCGGGTGTCGCCGGTGATCTCCGGATGGAACGAGGTTCCGAGCAGGTTGCCCTGTTCCACCGCAACGCAGCGGCCGTCGGCGAGGGTGGCCAGGGCGGTGGCTCGCGGCCCGACCGTTTCGACGACGGGTGCCCGAATGAAGGCCGCGTGCATCGTTGTGTCGCCCAGCACGGGAATGTGCAGGTCGGTTTCGAAACTCGCCGTCTGGGAGCCGAAAGCGTTTCGGCGCACCGTGATGTCGAGCCCACCGATGCTCTGCTGGCCGGAGATTCCGCCCTCGATCCGGTCGGCGAGCATGATCAGTCCGGCACAGGTGCCGTAGACCGGTAGGCCACGTCGGACCGCGTCACGCAGCGGTTCCGCGAGGCCGAACAGACGGGCGAGTTTGTCCATGACGCTGGACTCGCCGCCGGGAATGACCAGCCCGGCCAGGTCGGTGAGTTCCTCGGCGCGGCGCACCAGCACCACCTCGGCGCCGAGAGCACGCAGAACATCTGCGTGCTCCCGGAAGTCGCCCTGCAGGGCGAGCACACCGACGGGTGCGGTCAGTGCTGTTGCGACGGCGTTACCAGCCGCGCGTGGCGAGGCGGTGCGGCGCGGGAATGTCGGCCACGTTGATACCGACCATGGCTTCGCCGAGGCCGCGGGACACGTTCGCGATGACGCTGGCGTCGTCGTAGAAGGTGACAGCCTTCACGATCGCGGCGGCGCGCTGTTCGGGATTGCCCGACTTGAAGACACCGGAGCCGACGAAGACTCCGTCGGCGCCCAGCTGCATCATCATGGCGGCGTCGGCCGGGGTGGCCACTCCCCCGGCGGTGAAGAGCACAACCGGAAGCTTGCCGGTCGCAGCGATTTCCGCGACGAGCTCGTAGGGCGCCTGCAGTTCCTTCGCGGCGACGTAGAGCTCGTCGGCGCCGAGGCTGGACAGCCGGGCGATTTCACCCTTGATGGTGCGAATGTGCTTGGTGGCTTCGGAGACATCGCCGGTGCCGGCTTCGCCCTTGGAACGAATCATCGCGGCGCCTTCGTTGATGCGACGCAGGGCCTCACCCAGGTTCGTGGCACCACAGACGAAGGGAATGGTGAAGTTCCACTTGTCGATGTGGTTGACGTAGTCCGCGGGGCTGAGCACTTCGGACTCGTCGATGTAGTCCACGTCGAGGGCCTGCAGAATCTGCGCCTCCACGAAGTGGCCGATGCGGGCCTTGGCCATCACAGGAATGCTGACCTCGGCGCGGATGCTGTCGATCAGGTCGGGGTCGCTCATCCGGGCGACACCGCCCTGGGCACGGATGTCGGCCGGGACCCGTTCCAGCGCCATGACGGCGACGGCGCCGGCGTCTTCGGCAATGCGGGCTTGCTCGGCGTTGACGACGTCCATAATGACGCCGCCCTTGAGCATTTCGGCCAAGCCTCGCTTGACGCGCTTGGAACCGAACTGCTCAGTGGGGGTGATTTCAGTCATGAGTAGATCCTATTCCTTGGGAAGTATGAGAAGGCCCAGAACGGGCTCGACAGGGCTTGTTGGCGGGCAATGGGGGGTACGGATAATCAGGCCACCGGCCAGGCGGCGGCCACGTCACGGCGCACGTCGCCGAGCAGCTGCGGAATCGCCTTCGTGCCGGCGATGATCGGGAAGAAATTCGAGTCCAGCGCCCACCGCGGCACAATATGTTGATGCAGATGTTCGGCGATGCCGGCGCCGGCAATTCGGCCCTGGTTCATGCCGATGTTGAATCCATCGCAGTGCGATACAGCGCTGAGCACGCCCATGGCGATCTGGGTGAGTTCACCGATTTCGGCGACTTCCTCCGGCGTGGCCTGGTCGTAGGTGGCCACGTGCCGGTACGGGCAGACCAGCAGGTGCCCGCTGTTGTACGGGAACAGGTTCAGCAGCACGTAGGCGTGCGTGCCGCGGGCCACGATCAGCGCCGCCTCGTCGGTCAGCGACGGCGCGATGCAGAAGGGGCAGTCGTCGGCGTGCGGCTGCTGCCCGTCCTGGATGTAGACCATGCGGTGCGGCGTCCAGAGCCGCTGGAAGGCATCCGGTACACCAGCGAAGTCTGCGGAGCTTTCGGTCGGGGAAGCGTCGTGCCCGTCGACCGCCGGGCCGGCCAGAGGGTCGTGCGGGGTGCCTGAGTCGCGCGGAGCGCCGGGCTCGCGCGGAGTGCCGGCCATTTAGAGCGCGGCTTCGGCGGACTCGGCGGCGGCGGTCGCCGGGGCGGAGAGCACCTGCTCCCGACTCTCGATGGATGCGCGGATGCGCGCGATCGCCTCGGCGACGGGCACCCCGTTTTGCTGGCTGCCGTCACGGAACCGAAAGCTCACCGCGTTGTTGGCCATGTCTTCTTCGCCCACGATGAGCTGGAAGGGGACCTTCGCCTTGGTGTGCGTGCGGATCTTCTTCTGCATGCGGTCATCGGAATGATCGACCTCGGCACGCACTCCGGAGCTCTTCAGAGTGGCGATGATCTCGTCGAGGTACGGGCCGTACTGCTCGGAGACGGGGATGCCCACGACCTGGACCGGCGACAGCCAGACCGGGAACGCTCCGGCGTAGTGCTCGGTGAGCACAGCGAAGAAGCGTTCGATGGAGCCGAACAGCGCCCGGTGGATCATGACGGGGCGTTGCCGGGTGCCGTCGTTGGCGGTGTATTCCAGGTCGAAACGCTCGGGCAGGTTGAAGTCCAGCTGAATGGTCGACATCTGCCAGGTGCGGCCGATGGCGTCACGCGCCTGCACCGAGATCTTGGGACCGTAGAAGGCGGCGCCGCCCGGGTCGGCGACCAGTTCCAGACCGGATGCCTGTGCAACCTCGGACCGGGTCTGGGTGGCTTCGTCCCAGGCTTCGTCGCTGCCGACGAACTTTTTCGGGTCTTTGGTGGACAACTCGAGGTAGTAGTCGTTGAGTCCGTAGTCGGCCAGCAGCTGCAGCACGAAGTTCAGGGTGCTGGTGAGCTCCTCTTTCATGCCCTCGCGGGTGGTGTAAATGTGGGCGTCGTCCTGGGTCATGCCGCGCACCCGGGTGAGGCCGTGCACCACGCCGGATTTCTCGTACCGGTAAACCGAACCGAATTCGAACAAACGCAGCGGCAGTTCACGGTAGCTGCGGCCACGGGACTTGAAAATCAGGTTGTGGAACGGGCAGTTCATGGGCTTGAGGTAGTAGTCCACGCCCTGACGGGTGACGTGGCCGGTGGCGTCGCGTTCCTCGTCGAGGTGCATCGGCGGGAACATGCCGTCGGAGTACCAGTCGAGGTGACCGGAGACCTCGAACAGGTTGGACTTGGTGATGTGCGGCGTGTACACGAAGTCGTAGCCGGCTTCGGTGTGGCGCTGCCGGGAGTAGCCTTCCATCTCCTGACGGATGATGCCGCCCTTGGGGTGGAAGACCGGAAGACCGGACCCGATCTCTTCGGGGAAGCTGAACAGGTCCAGCTCTTGGCCGAGTTTGCGGTGGTCGCGTTTGGCGGCTTCTTCCTGCCGGGCCTGGTAGGCGCGCAGTTCATCCTTGGTGGGCCAGGCGGTGCCGTAGATGCGCTGCAGCTGGGGGTTCTTCTCGGATCCGCGCCAGTACGCGGCGGCCAGCCGGGTGAGCGAGAAGCCGTTGCCGATCATGCGGGTGTTCGGCAGGTGCGGGCCGCGGCAGAGGTCTTTCCAGACCGTCTCACCGGTCTTGGGGTCGACGTTGTCGTAGATGGTCAGTTCGGCGCCGCCGACCTCGACGGATTCGCTGTCTTCACCGAGGGCGTCATCGCTCGTGGAGGCTCCCTTGAGGCCGATCAGTTCGAGCTTGTAGGGTTCCGCCGCCAGTTCGGCGCGGGCCTCGTCGGCGGTGACGACCCGACGCATGAAACGCTGACCCTGCCGGATGATGCGGTCCATCGCCTTTTCCAACGATTTGATGTCGTCCGGGGTGAACGGGGTCGCCACGTCGAAGTCGTAATAGAAACCGTCGGTGACGGGTGGGCCGATGCCGAGGCGGGCGGACGGGTTCACGGTCTGCACGGCCTGAGCCAACACATGCGCGGCGGAGTGGCGCAGAATGTTCAGTCCGTCGGCGGAGCCGATCGTGACGGGCTCCACGACGTCGGTGTCGGTGACGGTGGCCGCCAGATCGGTGAGCTCACCGTTCAGGCGCATGGCCACCACGGATCGGTCGGTAAAAAGCGAAAAGCCGTCAGCCACGTGTATAACTCCCTGTTGTTTGCGGACCTTTCAACTTTAGCCGCCGGTGAGAGCGCGGCGGTCGGGGTGCGGCACGCCGAAACGCACAAAAGCCCCCCGAACATCTCGGGGGGCTTTCGTTTTTACTCAAACTACTGTTTCACTGTGGGCGATACTGGGATCGAACCAGCGACCTCTTCCGTGTCAGGGAAGCGCGCTACCGCTGCGCCAATCGCCCCTGTTTCTTACAACACTTCTTACAACACATTTCTTGCACGACGTGCCGGAAACTCCCGAAGGACGTGTCCGAAACGTTCGAGCGGATGACGAGATTCGAACTCGCGACCCTCACCTTGGCAAGGTGATGCGCTACCACTGCGCCACATCCGCACTGCCCGCGTTGCCGAGTGCATTGACTACTGTACCTGATTTACCGGGACTGTTTTCCCACAACCGCTCGAGCCCGTGACGGGCACAAAAAAACCCCCGACGAGTCGGGGGTTTTCCGCTACTGCACCAGGCAGCTCCGGGTGGGCGATACTGGGATCGAACCAGTGACCTCTTCCGTGTCAGGGAAGCGCGCTACCGCTGCGCCAATCGCCCGTGGAGGTGGATACGGGATTCGAACCCGTGTATACGGCTTTGCAGG
This sequence comes from Actinomycetales bacterium, assembly GCA_038208655.1. Lineage (GTDB taxonomy): Bacteria > Actinomycetota > Actinomycetes > Actinomycetales > Microbacteriaceae > Cryobacterium. Next base: position 39 of record JBBQYN010000042.1, on the reverse strand, counting down.
CCGCTGCCTCGCCTCTCGGCCAATCCACCATGACGGTAC